>CAMDIP010000060.1 GCA_945899335.1 Bordetella parapertussis | reverse complement strand
CGGATCCATTGATGCGCTGTGCTGCGGTCTTGCTCGCAGCTGGCTCGGCCTCGCGCATGGGACACCGTCCCAAGTGCTTAATTGAACGCGATGGCCAAGCGCTGATTCGCCGAAGCGCGCTTGCATTGCTGGACGCAGGCATTCAAGAGTTGGTGGTGGTTTTGGGGCACTATGCCCAAGAGGTGAGGCCTGCAGTGGCAGGCTTGCCCGTCACTGTTGTCGTCAACCCCCACCCCGAGCAAGGCATCATTTCGTCGCAACGTCTGGGCTTGCTAAGCATCGCATCAACCTGCGATGCGGTGGTGATGTGCTTGGCCGATCAACCACTGATAGAAACACAAGACATCGCCGAATTGCTGCAAGCGTTTGCCGATCGCCCAAGGGATACCAGCTTGGTTTTCCCCCAAGTGCAAGGCCAGCCTGGCAACCCGGTGGCACTCAGCGATGCGGTACGCGCAGCAGTCTTACAAGCCAATGACGACTTTGGTTGCCAAACTTGGCGTCAAAACAACCGCGCTTTGGTACACGCATGGGCAAGCGACAACCTGCACTACGTCACCGATCTAGACAGCCAAGCCGACATCGCGGACTTGCAACAACGAGGTATCAATTTGCGCTGGCCAGACCCTAACGCAGGCTGAGCCCAGCGGCGTATAGTGGTTGCGCATGGTCAGCCCTTTTTTTCAGCCCCGTTTGATACAAGCCCTTGAAGGCTACAACCTGCGCCGCTTTGGGCAAGACGTAGGTGCGGGTTTGACAGTGGGAGTAGTGGCACTGCCCTTGTCCATGGCCTTTGCCATCGCTTCGGGCTTGAAACCAGAAGCTGGTTTGATCACGGCCATCGTGGCTGGTTTTCTCATCTCAGCGCTGGGCGGCAGCAGGGTGCAAATTGGCGGACCCGCGGGCGCCTTCATTGTCATCGTGTACGGCATTGTTTTGCAGCATGGCGTGAGCGGGCTGATGCTAGCCACTTTCATGTCAGGCTTGTGGTTGCTGTTGATGGGCTTGTTGCACATGGGCGTGCTGATTCGATTCATTCCCGTGGCGGTGGTGATTGGCTTTACCAATGGCATCGCAGTGTTGATTACTTTGCTGCAATTGAAAGATTTTTTGGGCCTGCCAATTCAAACCATGCCGGCTGATGCAATAGGCATCGTGAGCATGGTTCTGAGCCATCTAAACCTGATTAACCCCACCACATTGAGCTTGACCTTGGGCAGCTTGCTGGTCATGGTGTTCTGGCAATTTGGCATTCCGCGCTTGTTCTCAGAAAGCTGGGCCAAACGCTTGGGCATGCTGCCCAGCCCCATGTTGGTGATGGTGTTGTCCTCCGTCGTGGTTTACCTTACCGAGTGGCAAGTCGATACCTTGGGCAGTCGTTTTGGCGGTATTTCTGCCCATGTGCCTCCTTGGGTGTGGCCCAGTTTCTCTTGGACGCACATCATGAATTTGCTGGTCCCAAGTTTTACACTGGCATTTTTGGGAGCCATAACATCGCTTTTATGCGCTCGGGTGGCCGACGGCATGATTGATGACCGCCATGACCCCAATCAGGAGTTGATGGCGCAAGGCATCGCCAACATGGCCATGCCGTTTGTTGGTGGTATGCCAGCCACCGGCGCCATCGCCCGTACGGTCACAAACCTGAAAAACGGCGCCAGCAGTCCCGTTGCCGGCATGGTTCACTCGCTAGGACTGTTACTGGTCGTCCTGCTGGCTGCCCCGCTGGTGTCACATATTCCGCTGGCTGCCTTGAGCGCCATCTTGATGTCTGTCGCATGGAATATGGGGAACTGGCGAGCATTTGCACAGCTGAAGCAATTCCGTTGGTCTTACCGTCTCACCCTCTTGGCAGTCTTCATGCTGACGGTGTTGGTCAATTTGACAGTTGCTTTTGAGGTGGGCCTATTGGCGGCCTGTCTTATCTTTGTATATCGGATTTCCAGCCTGAGCCGCTGCATAGAGCTTCACCGCAGTGAAGCTGTGCAAGTTTGGGGACTCCAAGGTGCCTTGTTTTTTGGGGCGGTAGTTTTGGTCGATCAATTGGCTCAACAACTGCCCAGCCAAACCTTGGTGCTGGACGCCAGCGGCGTGATTTATACGGACACCAGCGGCGCGGACGCCTTGCACAACCTTTGGCAAAGTTGTCAAAAAGCAGGCGTTCGCTTGGTGCTGACGGGGTTGAACCAACAAACCAATGATTTGCTTAGACGCACCAACTTGCTAGAACAATTAGGTGCTTCCAATGTTCAGGCCCATTGGGAACCTATCTTGAAAACCCTTGGTGGCTAGAATAGCGCTCCCACTCTTGGACATCCCTATGTCACTGTTTGCCCGCCCCAAATACGTCTCTGAAGCCTCGCTGTTCATCGATCAGTTGAAGCAGGCCAAGCCCACACTCGAAGCCGAGCAGCGACAGGGCCGCGCTCTGCTGTGGGACACCCCTCTCAACGCCAATGAGCAAAGCGAGTTCAAGGCGGGCAAAGTTGCTCAAAAGCCCTACGTTTATTTCAATCCCAGCGTCAAGTGAACACAGCTGATTTGCCAGCCAATTGGCAAGGGCCCAGCGGCGACTTGCCGCATATGCCCTCGGTGATCGACCATGTGGCGGTGGCGCGTCTTTATGGCGAACCCTTGTTTGCCATGCCGCAGGACCTGTACATCCCGCCCGACGCCTTGCAAATCTTTTTGGAGGCCTTTGAGGGCCCTTTGGACTTGCTGCTGTACTTGATCCGTAAGCAAAATTTCAATATCTTGGACATTCCCATGGCGGGACTCACCCGCCAGTACCTCAGCTATGTCGAGGAAATCCGCAAAACCAACCTTGAGCTTGCCGCTGAATATTTGCTGATGGCAGCGATGCTGATAGAGATCAAGTCGCGAATGCTCTTGCCACCCAAAAAGGTGGCCGAAGGCGTGGAAGCCGAGGACCCCCGTGCCGAGTTGGTGCGCCGCTTGTTGGAGTACGAGCAACTCAAATTGGCAGCTGCCAACCTGAACCAATTTCCCCAACAAGGGCGAGATTTTTTACGCGCTCAGGTTTATATCGAGCAGTCCATGCAACCCCGTTTCCCCCATGTGGACGCGGTGGAATTGCAGCAAGCGTGGGCGGATATCTTGCGCCGTGCCAAACTGGTGCAACACCACAAAATCAGCCGCCAAGAGTTGTCGGTGCGTGAACACATGAGCATCGTCTTGAAAAAACTCCAAGGCCAGCGCTTTGTGGAGTTCACCGATTTGTTCGACCCCGCTTTGGGTGTGCCGGTGTTGTTGGTGACCTTCATCGCCTTGCTCGAACTCGCCAAAGAGACTTTGGTGGACATCACCCAAGCCGAGGCCTATGCACCCATTTATGTTCGACTGGCTTACGCGCCTGTGAACTGATTTCTTTGAGGAAACACCCACCATGAGCGTTCAACCCAGCGCACCCGCTGACGCCAAGCGTCCTGCAATGACCCTGCACAGCTTGATGAAGATGTACAGCGAGGGCGAAAAAATCACCATGCTGACCGCCTATGACGCAAGCTTTGCAGCCTTGGCCGATTTGGCAGGCATCGAAGTGATTTTGGTGGGCGACTCGCTAGGCATGGTGTGCCAAGGCCACAACAGCACCTTGCCAGTCACGCTGGACGCCATGCGTTACCACACCGAATGCGTGGCTCGTGGCGTGCAAAAGCAACATGGCCGCCCGATTGTTTTGGGAGACATGCCCTTTGGCACCTATGCCACCCCCGAACAAGCCTTTCGCAGTGCCAGCGAATTGATGCAAGCGGGTGCGCACATGGTCAAGCTCGAAGGCGGCGTCTGGTTGGCACCCACTGTGGAGTTTTTGGTCACCCGCGGCATACCGGTTTGCGGTCACATAGGCTTGACGCCGCAAAGCGTGAACACCTTGGGTGGCTACCGTGTACAAGGTCGCACCGACAGCAGCGCGCAACAATTGATGCAAGACGCTTTGCAGTTGGAAAAAGCTGGTGCACAAATGCTGGTTTTGGAAATGGTGCCTGCAGTGCTGTCAGGGGACATCACCCGCGCATTGAGCACGTGCCCCACCATTGGCATTGGTGCAGGGGTGGACACAGCCGGACAAATTTTGGTGCTGCACGATATGTTGGGCGTGACCCAAGGCAAGGTACCGAAGTTCGCGCACAACTTCATGAACGAAGCCCCCACCATTCAGGAGGCCATGAATGCCTATGTTCGTGCCGTTAAAGAGCAACGCTTCCCTGTGAACGAATTGCACGCTTGGTAAAAACCGTATGTTGATCGCCCGTACGCTGATCGAGTTGCGCCAGCATTTGCAACGCTTTGAACGACCCGCTTTTGTGCCCACTATGGGCAATTTGCACGAAGGCCATTTGCAGCTGCTGCAAGTGGCCAAGCCCTTGGGCGATCTACTGGTGGCCAGCATCTTTGTCAACCGCTTGCAGTTTTTGCCACACGAAGACTTTGCCAGCTATCCCCGCACCTTTGAAGACGACTGCGCCAAACTGCGCGAACAGGGCTGCGATGTGTTGTTCGCACCCGATGAAGCCGAGTTGTACCCCCAGCCCCAAACCTTCAAAGTGCAACCCGACCCCGCCTTGGCCAATATCTTGGAAGGGCAATTTCGACCGGGGTTTTTCACCGGCGTGAGCACCGTGGTGATGAAACTCTTCATGGCTGTGTTTGCTGGCAAAGCGCAAGGCATGGCGGTGTTTGGCAAAAAAGACTACCAACAGTTGATGGTGATTCGCCATTTGGTGAGTCAATTTGCTATGCCCGTGGAGTTGGTGGGCGTGGACACTTGCCGCGCCCCCGACGGCTTGGCGCTGAGTTCGCGAAACAGGTACTTGAGTGCCACCGAGCGTGTCGAAGCAGTGCAACTGTCTATGGCGCTGCGCCAACTGGGCAAAGACGCTTTAGCTGTCCCCGATGACCTCGCCTCACACTTGCCACGACTGGAAGCCCAAGCCATGGACGCCCTGCGCCAGCGCGGTTGGCAACCTGATTACCTTTGCGTGCGGCGTCGCCTAGACCTGCAAGCGCCGCTAGCTGGCGACGCGTTGGTGGTGCTGGGCGCAGCCAAGTTAGGCGCCACGCGGTTGATTGACAACTTAGAGCTTATTCGCCCTTAGCGCCGCGCCCCATCAGCGTCGCCACCGCTTGCTGCGCAGAAGCTTGACCTTGCAACACCGCTACCACCGCTTGGGCGATGGGCATGTCCACGCCAAGCTGTTGGGCGCGTTGCAACACGGTGTGGGCGCTGTAAACACCTTCGGCCACATGGCCCAAAGACTGCAAGACTTGGTCTAAGGATTGACCTTGCGCCAAGGCAATGCCAACCTGCCTGTTGCGGCTTAAGTCGCCGGTGGCGGTGAGTACCAAGTCGCCCAAACCGCTCAGGCCCATAAAAGTGTCCGCACGTGCGCCCATGGCAAGCCCTAAGCGGGATATTTCAGCCAAACCGCGTGTGATGAGCGCGGCGCGTGCGTTTAAACCCAACTTCATACCATCACACAAACCAGTGGCGATCGCCATGACGTTTTTCACCGCCCCACCGACCTCTACGCCCACCACATCCTCATTGGCATAAAGACGCAAGTTGTCGCCGTGAAAAGCATCCACTAATGCCTGTCGCACTGAAGCGTGTTCACTGGCAGCCACCAAAGCGGCGGGCTGCCCAGCAGCCACCTCTTGGGCAAAACTCGGCCCACTCAAGACACCCGCCAACATGCCAGGGGCAACCTCGGCTTGCACCTCGTGGGGCAGCAAACCTTGGAGCGCAGAAGTTGATGACGCAGCCTCAAAACCTTTGCACAACCAAGCCAATGGTTTTTGCTTTTGCAAGGGCGCAAGCACTTGCAATACCGCACGCAGCGATGCCATGGGTGTGGCCAAAACGGTGAAATCGGCGTCGGACAAAGCTTCAGAAAAAGGGGCGTGGCTTAAGTGCAAAGAAGCGGGCAAAACGCGGCCTGGCAAGTAGCGCTTGTTTTCGCGATGCTGCTGCAAGGTTTGAACCAAGCTCGCATCTCGCGCCCACAAGGTGACCTCATGGCGCGAGGCGGCCTGTACCGCGAGCGCCGTGCCCCAAGCGCCAGCGCCAACGATGACCAATTTCACTGCAGTTTTTGCTCTGCCGCCATGCGTTGCTGCTGGTCGAACATGGCTTGGAAATTAAGTTCCGCCATGTGCACAGGCGGAAAACCTGCGCGCTGTATGACATCAGCCACATTGCCGCGCAAATAGGGGTAAATGATTTGTGGACACGCAATGCCTGTGACGGGTTGCAACTGGCCGTCTGGCAAGTTGCGGATTTCAAAAATACCCGCTTGCTTGGCCTCGACCAAAAACATGGTTTGATCATTGATTTTGGTCGTGACTGTCGCTGTGACCGTGATCTCAAACACACCGTCACCAATTTGCTCTGAGCCCAAACCAATTTGGATGTCCACCGAAGGCGCTTCCTGCGACAACAAAATCGCTGGTGAATTGGGCTGCTCTAAAGACAAGTCTTTGAGGTAAATGCGCTGGATTTGAAAAACGGGATCGGTGGCTTCGGCCATGGTAAGTTTCCTGAAAAGAAAAAACCCGCTTGGGAACTGCTTCCTAAGCGGGTGAGGGTTAGGTGGCGAAGATTATGTCAGCTTGCTTGCAGCATGGGCATGAGACCACCACGGCTGTCCAAAGCCATCAAATCATCACAGCCGCCCACATGGGTCTCGCCAATGAAGATTTGCGGCACGGTACGCCTGCCTGTCAAGGCCATCATGCGGTCACGCTCATCAGTGGAGAGATCGATTCGCACCTCCTCGATATGCTCGACGCCGCGAGCTTTGAGGATTTGCTTGGCCCGATTGCAATAAGGACAAACAGCGGTGGTGTACATCTTGATGGGTGGCATGGTTTTAAAGGTGTTAGGTTTTTTCCAAAGGTAAATTGGCTTCTAGCCAAATCTTCAAGCCACCCGATAAGCTGTGGGCCTGCTCAAAACCGAGTTTGGTGGCAATTTTTTGGGCACGTTGCGAACGAACGCCACTGGCACACACCAAAATAAGGGGACGTTTTTTGTCATTGATGGCTTTGCCGAGGCTGGACTCCAGCACATCCATGGCAATGTTTTTTGCACCAATCAAATGGCCTGTGGAGAACTCTTCAGGGCTACGAACATCAACGATTTGGGCTTTTTCTCGGTTAATCATCAAAACCGCTTGGGTAGGTGACAAGCCGGCCTTGCCCATGACTTGCAAGGTGGGTAAAAGCAGCGCCAGACCAGACAGCACAGCCACCAGAACCAACATCCAGTTATCGATCAAAAAACTCACCATGGTTGCCTTGGAAATTTGTCTTAGAACTGTCATTTTAGAATGTATTCTTTTTTTTGACTCAACAAGGTCATTTCTCCCACATGTACACACTGGTGCTCATTCGACACGGCGAATCTATTTGGAACCTGGAAAACCGATTCACAGGCTGGGCCGATGTTGACCTGACGCCCAAAGGTGTGGAGCAAGCGCGCCTTGCGGGACTGATGCTGAAAGAGGCCGGTTTCGAGTTTGATGTGGCTTACACCAGTATGCTGAAACGCGCCATCCATACCTTGTGGCATGCCTTGGATGGCATGGACCGCACTTGGCTGCCGGTGACCCACCACTGGCGCCTCAACGAGCGCCATTACGGCGCATTGCAAGGCTTGAACAAGGCCGAGACCGCCGCGCAGTATGGC
>CAMDIP010000059.1 GCA_945899335.1 Bordetella parapertussis | reverse complement strand
TGCTGTTGCTGGCCACTGGACAAGCTTGGCGAAATGCTTTGGCCACGCGACCCGTGGTGCTCTTGGCTATATCTCGCGAGGGCGAGGAGGCAATGTTCCTTCAGGTCTTACAACAGCACCCCGAGTACCTGCAACAAGCGCAGTGGTGGGTCGTGCCGCGTCATCCGCAACGCTTTGATGAAGTGGCCGACTTATTACAAACCTCGGGCTTGCCTTGGCAGCGACGCACTCAGTGGCCTGCGGATGTGGCGCAAACGGCCGCACCCCAAGAAGTTGGATTGGTGTTGGGCGACTCGTTGGGCGAGATGCCGCTTTACTATGGCGTTGCCAGTGTGGCCTTGTTAGGGGGCAGTTTTGCGCCTTTGGGAGGGCAAAATCTCATTGAGGCCTGTGCTTGTTCCTGTCCGGTGGTGATGGGACCACATACATTTAATTTCGAGCAAGCAGCAGAGTGGGCTATCAACGCCCAAGCGGGACTGCTTTGTACTGATATGACGACCGCGATGGCTAAGGCGTTGGCTATCGCTATAGACCGTCAGCTTCAACAACAAATGTCACTGGCTGCCCAACTTTTTGCCATCAGTCACCAAGGTGCTGTGGCGCATTGCGTGAAGGCCATGGCGACTTGGTTGGACAAGCCTTAGAAGTCCGCTTAAGGGATCAAGGCTCGAGCAGGTTATTGATGCCTTGCAGGTCTTGCAATTGCAAGGTGCCACTGACTTGGCGCAAGCGCAGACTGCCCATCAGCACGTCATAGCGTGCCTTGGCCAATTTGGCTTTGGTGTCGAACAATTTGCTTTGCGCATCCAGCACGTTGATATTGATGCGAACACCCACGCTATAGCCGAGCTTGTTAGCTTCAAGAGCTACTTGGCTGGACTCCACCGCGGCTTGCAAGGCTTTGACTTGGCTCACGCCTGACATCACCCCAAAAAATGCACTGCGAGTGTTTTGCGCGACCGTGCGGGAAGCTGCGTCTAAATCGGCTTGGGCTTTTTGTGTAAGTGAAAGCGTTTCGCGTACGCGGTTGTCCAGTGCGTTGCCCGTGTAAAAAGGCCAAGACAGCACCACCGCGCCAGTGGTTAGGTTTGATGTCAGACCGCTGGTGGAAGCAGTCGAGCCATTCGTGTTGTTATTGAAAGTATGGCTAAGTTGCAAATCCACCGTAGGTTTCAAGGCAGCTTTGGCTTTTTGGGTTTCAAGTTCAGTGACTTGCAAGCTGATCACTGCTTGACGCAAGGTCGGATTTTTTTCTGAACTCATGCTGACCCATTCTTCGACTTGGCCTGGACTCAAAGGGCTGGGCTCTGCTTTAGCAAGCATGGATTTAGGTTGGGTACTGGTTTTTCCCACCACTTGATCGAGTGCGAGCTTTTTAACCTGTAAATCATTTTGCGCGGCAATTTCTTGGGCTGTGACCAAGTCGAAGCCCGCTTGCGCTTCGCGTGTGTCAGTAATGGTAGCGGTGCCCACCTCGAAGTTGCGCTTGGCAGAGGCAAGTTGCTCGGCGACTGCAGTTTTTTGGGCTTGTACAAAGGTCATGGTGTCTTGCGCCGCCAATACGTCGAAGTAGGCTTGGCTGACACGCACCATCAGGTCTTGTTCAGCAGAAGCGAGTTGCTCTTGTACCACTTGCATTTGCAAACTGCTTTGAGCGACTTCGGCTTTGTCGGCTGGGCGGTAAAGGGGTTGTGAGCCTAAAACGGTTGCGGTGTTGGTACCATAAAAGCGTGTAAAGCTGGGGTTGATGGCCGACGCTTTGACGGGATCGTAGTTGAAGTTATTTCTTGAAACATTGACACTCAAACTGCCAGTGGGCCCGAGTTTTGCCTGGGCCTGGGCAGACTTCAAGCGTGTTGCTTCAAATTGGGCTTGTACCGATTGATAATTGGCGTCAAAGCCTCGGGCTGAGTCATAGAGTTCGAGCAAGCTTTGACCATGGGCCACGCCACAAAAGGCCAGAGCCATGGCCGAGATAAGGGGCAGGGGACGAAAAGAACGCATGGTCTTCCTTTGGGATAAGCGAATCAAAATTGAAAAGCAGGGGTTTGCGCAAAACCGTGCAAGCGTGGCAACACCACGTCCCAAACAACCTGCGAATGCACATCGCCATGGCTGGTGCGGGTAAAGCGTGTAGCTTGCATGATAGGTTCTTCACCAACAACGGCCATCAAGCGCCCCCCAGCGTTGAGCAGTTCAAGCAATTCTGTAGGCACCTGCGCGACAGAGCCTGTCAGCACAATGGCATCAAAAGAGGCTTGGGGCAAGTCATTGGGTACGCCAATGCTTTGGCGCAGTTGGGCGTTGGCAATGCCAGCTTGCTGCAAATGGGTGTGTGCTTGCGCCAACAAATCGGCGTGGCACTCTAGGCTTAGCACCGTGGCTGACAAACTGGCCAGCAAGGCGGTGAGGTAGCCACTGCCTGTCCCAATTTCCAGCACGCGGTCGGTGGGCTTTAACAAAAGGTCTTGTGCCAACCGTGCCGCAACACGCGGGGCCAGCATGGTTTCGCCATGCAGGAGGGGAATTTCGGTGTCGCTGTAAGCCAGTTCTTCAAAAGCGCTTGGCACAAACAGGCTTCGGTCCAGAAACGACAACTGCTCAAGCACAGCGTGGTCCAGCACATTCCAAGGGCGGATCTGCTGTTCAACCATGTTGAAGCGGGCAAGTTCTGTGTTCATAGCGATTTTTTGTAGCAGTTCATTGATGAAATTTTAACCAGCGCGGCTTTGCTCTTTGTCGGGGCTCATGCCCCACAGGCGTTTGAGCCATTGGGTCAGATCATCCAGATAACAATAGACCACCGGCACCACAACCAAGGTCAGCAACGATGAAGTGATGACGCCACCAATCACTGCTTGCCCCAAGGGCGCACGTTGCTCAGCCCCTTCGCTGGTGGACAAGGCAAGGGGCAACATGCCAAACACCATTGCCAAGGTGGTCATGAGAATCGGGCGCAAACGCACCTTGGCGGCCATCAGCAAGGCCTCGCTGCGTCCCATGGGCGCTTCGTGAGTTCCGTCGCCGTTGTCCAAGCCCTCTCGGGCGCGGATGGCAAAGTCAAGCAACAAAATCGCATTCTTGGTGACCAAGCCCATGAGCATGATCACACCGATGATAGAAAACAGCGATAAAGTGGACTGAAACAACATCAAAGCCAAGACCACGCCAATCAGGGTGAGTGGCAGCGAGGTCATCAAAGCCAGCGGTTGCAAAAAACTTTTGAACTGGCTGGCCAAAATCATGTAGATGAAAATAATCGCCATCACCAGCGCAGAGACAGCATAGGCAAACGACTCTTTCATGTTTTTGGTGGAACCACCAAATTGGTAGCGGTAACCATCAGGCAATGGCATGGCCGCCATGATGGATTGGATTTCTTTTGATACGTCTCCGCTGGCACGGCCGAAGGCATTGCCGCTGAAAGACACCTCGCGTGACAACTCACGTCGGTTGATTTGATTGGGCCCCACACCTTCGCTGACCCGCGCGACTTGGTTGAGTTTCACGGTACGGGTGCTGCCGTCAGCTGCTGGGGGTAGGTTAAAAGGCAGGCGTTCCAAGTCTTGCGGCGCGGTTCGCGAGTCGGGAGAGAGACGCACCAACACATCGTAGGTTTGGTCATTGCTGGCACGCCACACACCAATGTTTTGACCGGCGACCAAGGTGCGTAATTGGTTGGCAATGCTGCTGGCGCTCATGCCGAAGTCCGAGGCGGCTTCGTGCTTGATGGCGATATCGATGGTGGGCTTGTTGGGCTTCACACTGGACTCGATATCGACAAAGCCTTTGACGTTTTGCAGCTTGGCCATGACCTGTGCGGCTAATCGCTCCAACTCGGCTTGGTCGGGGCCGAGCAAATAAAACTCGATTTGTTTAGCGCCACTCACGCTGTCGAGTTGCCCCACATGGGTGACGGTGATGCCGGTCAGTTGCGTCAAGCGCTGGCGCACGTCCGGCGTGATGCTGTTGAGGTTGCGCTCACGTAAACCACGGTCTAACAACCGAAAATACACATTCGCGTAAATTTTTCCGTTGGCGTTGCCGGTATTGATGGTGGTCAAGGTGTAGCGCACTTCGGGCAAACTGCGCAGCAGTTTTTCAACTTCTTGCGCTTTACGCTCGGTCACTTCCAAAGATGAACCCACGGGTACATAGAAGGTGACAGTGGATTCTGAGTAGTCCGACTTAGGCACAAACTCTGTGCCCAAGAGCGGCACCATGAAGATACTGCCTATGAAAATGCCCAGCGCTGCCAACACGGTTTTCAATTTATGTCGCAAGGCCCAAGCCAGCAGGTTTTGGTAGACGCCGCTCAATCGGTCTGTGGTACTTTCAAACCATCCGGTGACACGCCCAATCGAATTGTCATACCAGTTGCGCGGCTTGGTGGCTTGGCCTTGGATATGGATGCTGGGGTCGTGCCACACGCTAGAGAGCATGGGGTCTAAGGTGAAGCTGACAAACATGGAAATCAACACAGCCACCACGATGGTCAAACCAAACTCGTGGAAGAACTTGCCAATCACACCCTCCATGAAACCGATGGGTAAAAACACGGCGACGATAGAGAAAGTAGTGGCCAGCACTGCCAAGCCAATTTCTTTGGTGCCCTCCATGGATGCGGTGAACGCGTTTTTGCCCATTTGCACATGGCGAACAATGTTTTCGCGCACCACGATAGCGTCATCAATCAGCAAACCGATGCACAGCGACAAGGCCATGAGAGTCATCATGTTGATGGTAAAGCCAAACAAGCTCATGAACAAAAAAGTGCCAATCACTGCAATGGGCAAAGCCAGCCCTGTGATGATGGTCGAGCGCCAAGAATTCAAGAATAAAAACACAATCAACACCGTCAGTAAAGCGCCTTCAATGAGGGTTTTTTGCACGTTATTGACCGCCACGCGAATCGGTCGTGAGCCGTCAAATATCGGCTCTAGGCGCACACCTGGCGGCAACTGTTTGCGCATGGTCTCCAAGGTGTCTGTCAAGCCGTCAACCACTTCGATGGTGTTCTCGTCTTGGGCTTTGACCACCGACAACAACAGGGTGCGTTGCCCGTTGTACAGCGCCATGTTCTCCAACTCTTGCGCGCCGTCGTTGACCTTGGCAACTTGAGACAAGCGCACATAGGTGCCGCCTTTGCGAGCCACGATGATGTTGCCAAAGTCCTCCGGGCGCTTCATGCGCGCTTGCACCTGCACCACGCGGTCTTGCTGGATCGAACGAATCGAGCCCACCGGCAGGTCTTGGTTTTCGTTGCTAACGGCGGCCACCACTTGCTCGGCCGTTACACCCAAGGCTTCCATGGCTTGCGGGTTCAGGTAGAGGTTGATCTCACGTTTGGTTCCACCCACCAAGGCCACAGAGCCTACGCCACGAACATTTTCAAGCCGCTTTTTGAAGACTTGGTCGGCCCAGTTGGTCAACTCCACATTACTCAAAGGTTTGGTCAATCCAATGGCTTTGTCGTCGGGCAGCACCGCGACCGACCAAATAGGGCGGCTCGCAGGGTCAAAACGCAGGATGCGCGACTCTTTCACATCGGTGCGCAAAAACGGGTGGACATTCGAGACTTTTTCGCGGACATCGTCAGCGGCTTTGCGGCCATTGACATACAACTGAAACTCAATCACCACCACCGATAAGCCTTCGTAGCTGCGTGAGGTGAGGGCGCTGATGCCGGCAATCGAGTTGACCGCTTCTTCAATTTTTTTGCTCACCTCGCTCTCGATGATTTCGGGCGAGGCACCAGGGTATTCAGTGGTAATGACCACCACCGGCAAATCGATATTGGGAAATTGGTCTATCTTGAGGCGACCGTAGCTGAAGAGTCCCAGCACCACCAAGGCGAGCATCATCATGGTGGCAAACACTGGGTTGCGCAAACTGACTTGTGTGAACCACATGGCTTAAGGCTTGCTGCTAGGTGTTGCGGTGGAAGCGGCAGAAGGTGTGCTACCCGAGCGAACCGCCAAGCCCTCGCGCATGGGACCGGCTGTGCCGCGCAACACCACGCTGTTGGTCGGTACGCCGCTGACTTCTACCCACACGGTGTTGTCGGTTTGTCCCAACAATTGGCCGCGTAAACCTGTTTTCACGACGTGGTGAAACACCTTGTTGTTGTCGATGGCTTGCACATAAGCTTGGGGTTTGTCGGTGCGCACGGCGTCAAGCGGAATGGCGACGACTTGACGTTGACCGAGTGCGAGTTGGCCTTGGCCATACAAGCCCTGTCGCAAGCCGCTCACGCTTTCTAAACGCAAATAAACCAACACACTGCGGCTACCGGCTTGCACATTGGGATTGATGCGTTGCACCCTGGCAGTGACAGCTTGCTCGCGGCCTTCTAGTTGCAGTGTGGCTTGCTGACCTACGCGCACATCGATGGAGTCGGCGGGGCTCATGGTTGCTTCAAGTTCCAAGCTGTTGAGGTCGATCACTTCAAGCAGACGCACATCGACAGACACACGCTCGCCCGGTTGCGCCAAACGCGCCGAGACCTGCCCCGAAATAGGCGAGGTGAGCACCGCGTCATCCAATACTTTGCGTGCCACATCCGCGCCTGACAGGGCTGCCTTGTAAGTGGCCTCTGCACCCGATAAGCTGGAGAAAGAGGTTTCCAGCGCAGTCACCGAAATAAAGCCTTTGTCGACCAGCGATTTGTTGTTGTCGTACTGGCGCTTGGCAATATCAACCTGCGCTTTGGCGGCATCCGCTTGTTGCTCGGCTTGGCGCAGCTTGCGTTGGTATTCGGTGGGGTCAATGCGAGCCACCACTTGGCCAGCTTTGACGTAGTCGCCCTCGCGCAAGCTCAGTTGGGTGATTTCGCCAGCTACCCTCGACTTGATGACCACGGTGTTGACGGCTTTGAGGTTGCCAGAGATGGGGAGGCTTTGAACCAAGCGCTGGTCGGTAGCAACCAAGGTGTCGCTGGCAGGAATCTCAAACAAAGGCGCGGCAACTGTTGCTACAGAGGCGGAAGGCGCGGCTTTGCTGGTGTCTTGCTTGGGCGCAGCAGAGCGCATATACCAAGCGCCGCCGCCCACCATGGCTGCAGACAACAGCGCGACGCCACCCCAGCCTTTAATTTTGAAATTCATCTGCGCTTGCTCCGATAAATAGGTCTGTTTAACTCTGACGCCAACCCTGCACCATCAGGTGTACATGGTTGCGCAAGAATGCTTCAGGATTAAGTGAATTGAGTGAGGCGTTACAGGCCAAGGAATGTTTCCACATGTTCACATACAAGATGGCGCTGACCAAACTATGAACCGCCAAAACGGTATCGAATGCCGCAAATTCCTCACGGTCAATGCCGCGTTGCAAGATACGTTTGAAAAGTTCATGGCCAGGGCGAATCACCTCTTGGTCATAAAACTCAACAACCTCTGGAAAATTGTGCGCCTCGCTCATGACCAATTTGGTGATGCCACTGGCGTCGGTGGATCCAATGCGCTGCCACCAAGACACCATGGCGTACTCCAGCATGGCAGGCGTAGAGCCCTGAAATTCCTCAAACTCTTGGTTCCAAGCTGGAAAGTGGTCGGCCAAATTGGCACGAATCACTGCTTTGAACAAGTCTTCTTTGCTGGAAAAATAAAGAAACAAGGTGCCCTTGGACACCCCAGCGCTGGCTGCCACATCTTCCACCTTGGTGGCAGAAAAACCTTTGTTCACAAAAAGGCTGAGCGCGGCGTCAAGCAACTCGCCGGGGCGAGCCTCTTTACGGCGTTCGCGTTTGTGCGCGCTGGGCGCATCGCTGGAAAATGTGGTGGTTTGCATATTAATGACTGACTGGTTAGTAATGTAACCGACCCAGCCATTCATGTAAAAC
>CAMDIP010000058.1 GCA_945899335.1 Bordetella parapertussis | reverse complement strand
TTGCTGCCTCTTATGTTGTGGGTGACGCAGTGGCAGACGGCTGTGCTGTTAACCACCTTGCTAGGCCTTGTCGGCGGGTTTTTTGTGGTGCCTATGAATGCCTTGCTTCAGCACCGTGGTGTGGTGTTGCTCAGCGCTGGACGATCAATGGCCATACAGAATGTGAATGAAAACGCCAGCATCTTGGCGATGATGGCTGCCTACAGTGGCTTGCTTTACTTTCACGCAAAAGTTGAAGATTTGATTTTGGTCTTGGCCTTTTTGATGATCGCAGTCATGGCCCGTGTGCTTTGGCGACACCTGTCGCTTAAGACGCCATCTGCTTAAACGGTTGCTTGGGGTGGTAGTTGCATCAGGGCTTGACCCATGCGCAAGACGCGGCCGTCCTCTATGCCTGGCGCGAATGCAAAGTCGGGTGGTGTGAACACCAAGATGGTCGAGCCGTGTTGAAACCAGCCAAGCTCCTCGCCCTTGTAAAAGGCCGCGTCGCAGCTCATCACAGCAGGGCCTTGGTAGCGGGTGTGCAGCAATGTGTCTAGGGCGTGTAAGCGAATGCTGGCCACCAGCACGGCAGCCACTGGCACCAAAGCGACGGGGTGGCGTTGCGCGCCAATCTCCATCTCCAACAGGGCACGTTCGTTTTTACAAAAGAGTTTTTCCACGCGTTTCAAAGCAATTGGGTTGACGTTCCATGTGTCACCAGAAAAATATTCCATGCGGTGCAAGCGCCCATCATGGGGCGCATGAAAGCGGTGGTACATCGACGAGGTGATGCGGATGGTCAGGTATTTGCCGTTGTGCCAAGGTCCGTGTTCAGCGCTGGCACCGAGCAGGTCTTGCAAGGTGTAGGGAAAGCCTTTGGCTTGGAACAACTGCCCGTCTTTGACCTCGCCCATGGCGCCCACGATGCCATCGCAGGGACTCACCAAGGTGTTGGCGTCTTCGTCGATCGGGCGAGCCCCTGGGCGCAGCTGGCGAATAAAGCAGTCGTGCAGGCTGTCAAAGCGCTGCTCTTTGGCCTCGGACAAATCCAAATCGGCAAACTGCCGCCATACCCAAATGGACGCCTTGGCCAGCAAAGGATGGCGCAGCTGGCTGAACCAACCCATGAAATGCGTCAATGCCACGCGGGGAATGCGGTTGGTAAGCAAAAAGTTCAGGTCCTCGTTGGCGACCAAGTTTTGAATATGTTGTCGAACAGTCATCATTTTTTAACCTTAGTGACATACAAAAGGGGTTTTCGAAAGGTAATACATGGATACATATGAAACAGGTGTCTCAGTGGTGTTGGGCTTGGTGGTGGCGATGGCGGCTGCCGTCTTGCTGCAAAGAGTGGTTCAACGCTTGCAACTGTCTTTTGCCAAACACCCTTCCTTGGGTGGACACCTGCGTATGTCTAAGCGCTTTGCCCACTGGTTGCCAGCCTACAGCTACAGCCCTGAGACTTGGTTTTCGGTCGACGGTGCGCCGCCAGACATTGCCCATACACGCCACACTGCCCTGAACGAATTGGGCGTCAAGCTCAAAACAAGAAGTCCTTTGACGCTGTCGCACACCGCTGCGGCCAAGCCCATGATCTCCGATATGCAGCTCACCAGCCAGTACCGTGTGCCCTACCAATTCCGAGAACTGCTGACGCAGCACTTGCAGCTGGGCGGTTTTTGGCGTTCTAGCCAAGGCGTATGGCTCACTGACATGGATGGCAACAAGTTCATCGATGTGTCGGGTTCGTATGGCGTGAATTTGTTTGGCTACGACTTTTACAAATCCTGCATGGCCGAAGGTGCAGCCATGGCGCAAGACTTGGGACCGGTTCTGAGTGGTTACCACCCTTGTGTGTTGGACAACGTCAAGCGCTTGTGTGCCTTGTCGGGCAAGGACGAGGTGTCGTTTCACATGTCGGGCACCGAAGCGGTGATGCAAGCCGTCCGTTTGGCCCGCTACCACACCAAGAAGCGAAAAATTGTGCGCTTCACAGGTGCTTATCACGGCTGGTGGGACGATGTGCAGCCAGGACCAGGCAACCCCATGCCGCCGTCTGGCGACACCCTCACCTTGAACGATATGCATGCCAACACCTTGCGTGTTTTGCGCAACCGCAAGGACATCGCCTGTGTGCTGATCAACCCTTTGCAGGCCATGCACCCTAACCGCGCTGCACCCACTGACAGCACCTTGATCGATGGCAAGCGCTCTGTGCATTACGACCGGCAAGCCTATGCCGATTGGTTGCAAGCTTTGCGACAAGTCTGCACAGAAAAAGGCATCGCACTCATCATGGATGAAGTCTTTTTGGGTTTTCGTCTGCACCATGGCGGCGCTCAGGCTTACTTCGGCGTCGACGCAGACATGGTGACTTACGGCAAGACCTTGGGCGGCGGTTTTCCTATCGGCGTGGTGTGCGGCAAATCGGCATGGATGAAGCGCTTTCGCGATGACCGCCCTGGTGACATTTGTTTTGCCCGTGGCACCTTCAATGCGCATCCCACGGTCATGACCACCATGAATGTGTTTTTGCAACGACTCGACAGCCCTGAAATTCAAACGATTTACGCCAACGCCAGCCAGACCTGGGCTGAGCGACAAGCCGCTTTGAACACCCGTTTGAGGCAAGCACATATGCCAGTGCAAGTTGCTGGCATGGAAACGGTGTGGACGGTGTTGTTTGACCTGCCTGGACGCTATCACTGGATGCTTCAATACTATTTGCGCGAACAAGGCGTTGCCATGAGTTGGGTGGGATCGGGTCGCATGATCATGAGCCTGAATTTCGATGACGCTATGTTTGATCAATTCTGCGAGCGCTTTGTACAAGCGGCTAAAAATATGCAGCAAGACGGGTGGTGGTGGACACCAGCTTTAGACCAGCAACGCCCCATACGTCGGCAAGTATTCAAAGAAATGCTCAAGGCCCGTTGGGCCTAGAGCGAGGACAAACAAAAACTGTTTCAAGCCTGTGAAGGTTTGACGTGTTCCATAGGGTCAATTCTTTCACCACGCATCAAATGCAAAGGTGCTTTGTGGTACAGCTTGATGTCATGGAAGGGGTCGGTGAGGATTTTGAAGCCCCATGCCAAACCGGCCACCAAGCTGTCTTGCCACCACAGTTGAAGAACGCGAAACACCAAACCTGCCGCGCCTAAGAACAGCCAAGCCATGGCGGTGATGCGAACTGGCGTGTCCTCGTAGGCTTGGGGCACGGCCCAAGTCAAATAGGCAGGCATCCAGTAAGCCAACACGGGGATGGCTGCGCAAATGCTCAGCAACACAATTTTGCGGTGCAAGTTGTAGCCTACCTTGATGTCTTCTTTGTGTTCGTGGGTGGCTTGGTTAACCTCATCGTAGCCTTTGGGTTCAAAAAAGAAATGCCCCATTTGACGGGTCGTCATAGAAACCAGCCAAGCCACAAGAGAGGCGACAACCGGGTCAATGAAAAGAAAAACATAAGCCACCAAAAACGAAATAGCGCTGATGAAGTGAAGGGACTGGTTCACGTAGCTGTGGTGGTAATAGCGATGGTCATCCCAGCGTTGGGTTTGAAGGGTTTGCTGCCATTGGCGCATAAAGACTCCTGGTGAAGATGGTGACATGCACCTTGGGTTGAAGACACGATCGGACTGTGAGGCTTGCGCATGAAATTTTGATGACAAAAGCGCATGTCATCGAACTGACACAAGATCTTCATCAAACTGTTGCATTCAACGTTCACATTACAGGCATGAATACAGATGCGCATATCCAAGTGAGCCGTCTAGGTGCTGTGCAACAGCGTTTCAAAATTGCTGTCGTGACAGAAACCTATCCGCCAGATATCAACGGGGTGGCCCACACCCTAAGCAAAATTGTAGAAGGTCTTCAAGGACGGGGTCACGACCTGTGGTTGATTCGGCCCAAGCAACAAGCGCAGCACACGGCAGTGCACACAGACCATTTCCAAGAGGTGTTGGTCAAGGGTGTGCCAATACCTTTTTACAGCGAATTGCGCATGGGCTTACCCGCCAAGCGAGAGTTGCACCGACTCTGGGCCAAGCAACGACCTGACATCGTACACATCGCAACCGAAGGCCCCTTGGGTTGGTCGGCATTGCAAGTAGCGCGCAAACTCAAGTTGCCAGTCAGCACCGATTTCCGCACCAACTTTCACGCCTACAGCCAGCATTACGGCATAGGCTGGCTAAGTGGCGCCATTCGTGTGTACTTGAAAAAATTCCATAACCGCGCAGACATCACCATGGTGCCCACCGCCATGTTGCAGCAAGAACTCCAAGCCAAAGGCTTCGAGCGTGTGCATGTGGTGCCGCGCGGCGTTGACACATCGCAGTTTTCGCCGTCCTATCGAAGCCAAGCCCTGCGCGATGTTTGGGGCGTCAGTGCTTCGGACAAAGTCTTGCTCTATGTAGGTCGCTTGGCTGCAGAAAAAAACCTAGGACTGGTGGTACAGGCTTACCTTCAAGCCAAGCAACAGGACAACCGTTTGCGTATGGTTTTGGTGGGTGATGGACCCATGCGGGAAAGCTTGCAGCAACAGCATCCTGAGATCATTTTTGCAGGCTACCAAAGCGGCAAAGACTTGGCTGCCCACTATGCCAGTGGCGATGTGTTTGCGTTTGCCAGCCTGACAGAAACTTTTGGCAATGTGACGCTGGAGGCCATGGCCAGCGGTTTGGCGGTGGTGGCGTTCAAACACGCAGCCGCTGGTCAATGCATCATCCATGGCGAAAACGGCATGTGCGTGGACACTGATTCGCCCGATGAATTTATAAAGGCTGTGTGCGCTGTGGTCGAGGCACCCAGTTTGCAAGCGCGTTTGGCCAAGCAAGCCTTGCAGACAGCGCAAACGCTTGACTGGCCCGGCGTGGTCGAACGCACCGAAGCCATGTTCCGCTTTGTCATGGCAGGCAGTTACCAGCAAGAAAGCTTGGAACTAGAGATGAGCTTGCAACGGGCGCCTTAAGCCCCGCCTTGCAAATCACAAGGCGACTTTGCCGCGTGTCGCTTTGGTTTGGCCACGCAGTACCTTGCTGTCAACACGCTTTTGCCGAGAAGAAAACGTTGGCTTGGTGGCGCGGCGCGGTTTGATGGGTTTGGCGGCCAATGCCACCATCTCGTGCAAACGTGCGATGGCTTCCACACGGTTCTTGTCTTGGCTGCGCGTGGTTTGCGCCTTGATGACGATCACGCCGTCCAAGGTGATGCGCTGATCAGATGTTGCCAGCAATTTGTCTTTCACCGCATCTGGCAATGACGAGGCACGGATATCAAACCGCAAATGCACAGCGCTTGAGACCTTGTTCACGTTTTGGCCACCTGCGCCTTGTGCGCGGATGGCGGTGAACTCCATCTCGGAATCAGGTATCTCTATGGGCATCACACCGCCATGTCGTATTGCAAAGTGATGGGCGCGTGGTCGGAAAACTTTTCCTCTTTGTAAATGGCCGCTGACAAGGCTTTGGCAGCCAAAGTCGGTGTCGCCAAGTGGTAGTCCAGTCGCCACCCCACGTTGTTGGCGTAGGCCTGTCCTCGGTTACTCCACCAGGTGTAGCAAGCGTCGGTGGTCTCTGGGTGCAGATGGCGGTAGACGTCCACCAAACCACCCTCGGTCGTGAGCTTGGTCATCCATTCGCGTTCTTCGGGAAGGAATCCGCTGTTTTTTTTGTTGCCGCGCCAGTTTTTCAAGTCGGCTTCCTTGTGGGCGATGTTGATATCGCCGCACAAAATAAATTCACGGCCTTGTTGCAAAGCCAATAGGTGTGGATAAATCACATCCAAAAATCGGTACTTGGCCTCTTGCCGCTCGGGACCCGAGGAGCCACTGGGGAAGTACACGCTGAGCAAAGACAGTTTGCGTTTGGGAGTGTCAAAGCGCAGCTCTAAATAGCGCCCCTCGGCGTCGAACTCGCCGCCGTCAAAGCCTTGGATGACATGGCTGGGTTCATGGCGGGTGTAAACCCCCACGCCCGAATAGCCCTTTTTCTCAGCGCATTGGAAGTAACCGTTCAAACCGGCCAGCTGCTCGAAGCTGCCTACAAGATCGCTCTCTTGAGCCTTGATCTCTTGCACACACATACAATCTGGTTTGGCTTTTTCAAGCCAGCTTTGCAGCCCTTTGCTGCTGGCCGAGCGGATGCCGTTGAGGTTAAGGCTGGTGAGTGTGAACAAGGAATCCCCTATGGCTGAGCAAGGCGCAGCGCCAACCGATTTGGCGCAAGCATTCATTCGATTCTCGCTGGAAAGTGGGGTCTTGCGTTTTGGGGAATTCAAAACCAAAGCGGGGCGGCTTTCGCCCTATTTTTTCAATGCCGGCTTGTTTGACGATGGTGCCAAGTTGGCGCGGCTGGCGCATTTTTACGCCCAACTGTTGATCAATAGCAACATGGAATTCGACATGGTGTTTGGTCCTGCTTACAAAGGCATTCCCTTGGGTGCGGTGGTGGCGGCAGAGTTGGCAAGGCTGGGGCGCAATGTGCCTTTTGCCTACAACCGCAAGGAAGCCAAAGACCATGGCGAGGGCGGTACCTTGGTGGGCGCACCCCTGAAAGGGCGTGTGCTGATTGTGGATGACGTGATGAGCGCAGGCACCGCGGTGCGCGATTCAATTCGCCTGATCGAAGCCGCAGGTGCGAAAGCCCATGCGGTGGTGATTGCCTTGGACCGCCAAGAAATGGCCACCGAGCTTGACGCCCAAGGCGCCACACGAGATGTGCCCCACAGCGCGGTGCAATATGTGCAAGAAACACTGGGTTTGCAGGTGTGTGCTGTAGCGCAATTGGATGATTTGCTGGCTTTTTTGCAAGGCAGTGCCGATCCCGCCTTGGCCGAGCACCTGCAGGCTGTTGAAGCCTACCGCCAGCGCTATGGGGTAATCTGAGGGACTTCCTCCCAGCAGGACAGCTGATTTGCCCCTAAACTGACGGGCTAGCACCAGCTGTAATCGGAGAACCCGTAATGAACGCGCCCCTGCCCGAACACATTCGCATAGCCCTAGAGACGGTTCAGCTCGACGACAAATACCGCCTCGACCATGGCCGCGCCTTCATGAGTGGCGTGCAAGCCTTGGTCAAGCTGCCCATGTTGCAGCGTCAGCGCGATGCCTTGCAGGGCAAGAACACAGCAGGCTTTATCAGCGGCTACCGTGGCTCGCCCTTGGGCACCTACGACCAAGCCCTTTGGAGCGCCAAGTCTTTTCTTGAGTCACAGCAGATCGTTTTCCAGCCCGGTGTGAATGAAGAGCTTGCCGCCACCGCTTTGTGGGGGACGCAGCAACTGGGCTTTGCGCCCCCTGGCAGCAACAAATTCGATGGCGTTTTTGGCATTTGGTATGGCAAAGGCCCAGGCGTTGACCGTACCTCTGATGTTTTCAAGCACGCCAATATGGCGGGCACCACGCCTTGGGGCGGCGTGTTGGCTTTGGCCGGTGACGACCACGTCGCCAAAAGCAGCACGGCTGCGCACCAAAGCGACCATATTTTCAAAGCCTGTGGCCTGCCGGTGTTTTTCCCTGCGTCGGTGCAAGACGTGCTGGACTACGGCATCCATGGCATTGCCATGAGCCGATTTGCAGGCGTGTGGGCGGGCATGAAAACCATTCAAGAGGTGGTGGAGTCCAGCGCTTCGGTGATGATCGATCCCGAGGGTGTGAAAATTGTGCTGCCGGAGTTTGTTATGCCCGAAGGTGGCTTGCATATTCGTTGGCCAGACGACGCGCTCAGCCAAGAAGCGCGTTTGTTCAATTACAAATGGTATGCCGCACTGGCTTACATTCGCGCCAACAAAATCAACCACACCGTCATCAAAGGTGCAAATGACCGTTTTGGTTTGATTGCCAGCGGCAAGGCCTACAACGA
>CAMDIP010000057.1 GCA_945899335.1 Bordetella parapertussis | reverse complement strand
CATGAGTGAATTCATGGCGTGTTCGGTTTTGTCTAAATCACCAGATCGCACATATATTTGCAGCAAATGCTCTTTTCCGCTTCGAGCAACGATGCGTTGTTCGCGGCAAACCAATTGACCCGCAACCAAGGCAAACAAATAGCTTGGTTTTTTGTGGGGGTCTAACCAATGGGCAAAATGTCTGCCGTCATCTAAGGTTCCTTGCTCCATCAAGTTGCCATTGGACAAGAGAACGGGGAAGAGTGAGGGGTCCGCACGCAATGTCACGCTGAAATTGGACATCACATCAGGGCGATCTAGGAAGTAGGTGATGCGTCGGAACCCTTGTGCCTCACACTGGGTGAACAAGGAGTTTTGACTCAGATACAGACCGGAGAGTTGCGTGTTTTTTGTGGGGTTGCAGGTGGTGAACACCTCTAATTTGAAGGGTTCATTGCCTTCAGGCAGGTTCTCCAGCACCAGCTGATCATTTTCAATTTTGAAACTGGTACCTTGGCCATTGAGTAAAACGCGAGAGAGATTGAGGTCTTCACCGTCCAAACGCAAAGCTTGGCTGGCAGCTTGCGGGTTTCGGCGCAGCGTCATGGTGTTGAGGACCCGTGTTTTTGTGGGATCAAGATCAAACACCAAGTCAACGGTATCTACCCAAAAGCCAGGTACTTGGTAATCCTCGCGGCGGGTTACGAGGGATTGTCCTTCACGCATTGCATTTCTCCTGATTCATATGGGGGCTGCTTCGTTAGGTTCGAGGTGAAGCATCAAACACCTTGTTTGAGAGAGGCTTCAATAAAAGCGTCTAAGTCGCCATCAAGCACTTTCTGGGTATTGCTGATTTCAACATTGGTGCGCAAATCTTTGATGCGGCTTTGGTCAAGCACATAGCTTCGGATTTGGTGTCCCCAGCCAACATCGGTTTTGGTGTCTTCAAGTTTTTGTTGGGCTTCCATGCGCTTTCGCATTTCAAAGTCATACAGGCGGGAACGTAAACGTTTCCATGCCACATCGCGGTTACTGTGTTGGCTTCTTCCGTCTTGGCACTGAACGACGATGCCGGTAGGAATATGGGTTAAGCGAACTGCAGAGTCGGTTTTATTGATGTGTTGTCCACCAGCACCACTGGCGCGAAAGGTGTCGGTTCGCACATCGGCGGGGTTGATGTCTATTTCAATGGAGTCGTCCACTTCAGGGTAGACAAACACGCTGGCAAAACTCGTGTGACGTCCACCTGCAGAGTCGAACGGAGATTTGCGAACCAAGCGATGCACACCTGTTTCCGTTCGCAATAAACCAAAAGCGTATTCACCCTCAATTTTCAGGGTGGCGCCTTTGATGCCCGCGACGTCACCTGGCGACTCGTCTTCCAATGTCGCCTTGAATCCTTTGCGTTCTGCGTATTTCAAGTATTGGCGCAAAAGCATGCTTGCCCAGTCGCAGGCCTCTGTACCACCAGCGCCAGATTGAATGTCAAGAAATGCATTCAGCGGATCGGCGGGGTTGTTGAACATGCGTCGAAATTCGAGTTTTTCCACTTCAGCCAAGATCCGCTGTGTGTCTTCTTCTATGGTCAGCAGGCCTGACTCATCGTTGTCAGACTTGCTCATGTCAAACAACTCAGTGTTGTCATCGATTTCATGGCCCAGGCGGCCAATGGACAGCACAATATCGTCAAGAGACTTTTTTTCTTTGCCCAGTTCTTGCGCTTTTTTGGGATCGTTCCAAACGCTTGGGTCTTCAAGTGATGCGTTAACCGTTCTCAGTCGTTCAGATTTCGCATCGAAGTCAAAGATACCCCCGAAGATCAATTGTTCGCGCTTGCAAATCGTTAAGCAAGTTACCAATGTTGTTGATGCGTTCTGCTTCCATGTCGATGTCCAATGTCTAAAGGCTTGATTATCCTCTGTCCATCAAGCGCCTGGGAGGGCAATGGCGTAGGCTTCATGAAAATTTGATTGTTCATTGCGCAACCCAGTAAGAATATTCAGAACATCGCCAATCAAAATAATGGAAGGACTTGTCATTTCAGACGATTCAATCAATGAATGCAAGGCCTGAAGTTGGCCGATCACGCTGCGCTGATGTTGTGTGCTGGCGTTTTGCACCACTGCGATGGGCGTGTCGGGGGGCATGGCTTTCAACAAGGCTGTTTGTAACTCTTGTGAACTTGTCATGCCCATGTAAATGACCAGTGTCAAACGGCAAGTATGCGCGGTGTGACCTAGAAGCTCCCAGTTCACAGGAGGTGTATTTGAGTGGCTTGAGGGCGAGTGCCCAGTGACCATGACTGCACCATGCGCAAACTGTCGATGCGTTAAAGATATCCCCAAGCTGTTGACGGCTGCAAGCCCCGCGGTGACGCCGTTGATCACTTGGATGCCCACGCTCTGAGACTGAAGATAAGCAATTTCTTCTCCAGCCCGACCAAACAGCAAGGGGTCTCCTCCTTTGAGTCTGACCACGGTTTCGCCTGCCAAAGCCTCTTGAACCATCAATTTTTCGATGAAGGCTTGTGGTGTCGATTGACAACCGCCACGCTTGCCTACATGAACAATACGTGCTTGCTCAGGGGCATGTTGCAAAACATCGGGGTGGACCAAGTCGTCAACCAAAATGACGGTTGCTTGTTGCAGCGCTTTGACCGCTTTGAGCGTCAAGAGGTCGGGGTCGCCAGGCCCTGCGCCAACCAGCGTCACAAATACAGAGGGAGATGCTTTTCTCATGGTGTGTCGTTTCTAACACTTTTATCCATACAAGCCAAGGACAAACGAGAAATGAGTTCTGCTTGCGCTTCTATAGACGGTGGAACAGGCTTGCGTCCTTGAATCATGGCATCAATGAATTCAGCTGTTTGCTTTGCATTCATGCCCAGGGGCATGTTGACGGTTTCATGCGCAGTGTGAGGTGCAATATCGAGTTGCGAAAGAGCCTGTCCTTTAATGAAGCAACGCATACTGGGCATTTTTCGAGGGTCAGCCACAGGCTCTCCCTCAGTGCCGCGCAGCAGCATGGCATTGGCTTTCAAACCTTCAAGGGTTGCTTGCATTGATAAAGCATATTCCGGATGGGTGTAGCTGGCTACTTGAATGCTAGTACCTATGACAGGGTTCATCAACTTAACCAGACTGTGGGCTGAATTGCGCAACCCCGTTTGACGCCGAACTTGCAGAAGTGACCAAATACCTTGGCACAACAATCGTGTTGGTGCAAAAACCACTTTACCTTTGGCAATGGCTTGGGTCGTTGTCGTGGGTTCAATCCCCAAAGCGGATAAGACCTCTTGCGTGGATACACGTGAGTCCTCAGTATGCGTGCCGTGGATCAGAACCGCATGCCCCCTGTTGGCCAAAAGTTTTGCCAGCAAAGGCGTGAGCAATGGGAGCCTTCTGGAGCCGTTGTAGCTTGGCAAAACAACAACCGGTTGAAGCTCGGCATTGGTAAATACTTGCAGTTGCGCATGAACAGCATCAAGAAAACCCAGCATTTCTTCAGGGGTTTCGCCTTTGATGCGCATGGCAATACAAAAAGCACCTAAGGCTAAAGGGTCAACAGAGCCCAGCAACACTTGTGTCATGACTTCACAAGCCTGCTCACGAGACAAATTCCTTGCCCCTTCTTTGCCTCGTCCAATTTCCCGAATGAAATGCGCAATGCTCATGGCTGATATTGTCTGATAAGTTAAATGACTTGCAGTTATGTATTGAATCAAGCACCGCTAAACTCTGCGCCATGTTGATATTAGGGATTGAATCGTCTTGCGATGAAACTGGGGTGGCCTTGGTCCGCACCGGTGAAGGGACAGCTTGGCCGCAACTGTTGGCGCAGCATTTGCACACCCAAGCAGCGATGCACGAGGCCTATGGCGGGGTGGTTCCTGAGTTAGCAAGCCGAGACCATATCCGCCGCCTGGTTCCATTGGTTGAGCAGGTGATGGCTTCAGCCCAGCAAATTTTGTCTGATATTGATGTGGTTGCCTACACCCGCGGTCCAGGCCTTGCCGGTGCTTTGTTGGTAGGTGCAGCCTCAGCCTGTGCTTTGGCTGCCAGCTTGGGCAGGCCTGTGATGGGGATCCATCATTTAGAGGGTCATTTGTTGTCTCCATTTCTTAGCGAGGACCCCCCTCAGTTTCCTTTTGTGGCTTTGTTGGTGTCAGGAGGACACACGCAACTGATGAGGGTCAAGTCACTTGGGCATTACGAGTTATTGGGCGAAACCATCGATGACGCAGCTGGAGAAGCGTTTGACAAATCGGCTAAATTGCTTGGCTTGGGTTATCCGGGTGGCCCTGCTTTGGCCGCTTTGGCAACCCAAGGTAGCGCGGATGCTTATGCCTTTCCACGCCCCTTGCTGCATCAACCTAATTTAGATTTTTCATTTGCAGGGCTCAAGACCGCAGTGCTGACCCAATGCAAAAAGTCTGGTGATCAATTACCTCAGCACCGCGCCGATATTGCAGCCTCCACGCAGGCCGCCATTGTGGATGTGCTGGTCAAAAAATCTTTACGTGCCTTGACTCAAACGGGCATCAACCGTTTGGTGGTCGCCGGTGGTGTGGGTGCAAATCGAGCTTTGCGAGCGCAGCTGACCACCTCGGTGCAGCGCTTGGGTGCAACGGTGCATTACCCTGATGCAGAGTGGTGTACGGACAATGGCGCGATGATTGCCATGGCCGCTGGCATGCGTTTGCAACAAGGCATTGAGCAAGCACATACCTCCTATGCTTTTGATGTTCTGCCGCGTTGGCCACTGACGCAGATATAGATCTTTTTCGAATTAACCCATCCATGCGACAAGCCATTCAGCAACTTCAAGCCTCCAAAATCCGAGAGCTCGCCAATGCAGGCCTAGGTAGAAGCGATGTTTTGGCTTTTTGGTTTGGTGAAAGCGACGAGGTCACGCCTGACTTTATTCGCCAAGCCGCCATCGATTCTTTGCAAGCAGGTGAGACTTTTTACGCCCATAACTTAGGGCTTCCTGAGTTACGTGAATCGATCTCGGCAGAGATGGTCAAGCGACATCGTCTTGGCATCGGCAGTCACCGCATTGCGGTCACCTCTGGCGGTGTCAATGCCTTGATGTTGGCGATGCAGGCTTTGGTTGATGCGGGGGATGAGGTCTTGGTGATCACACCTGTTTGGCCCAATTTGACGGCTCAGCCGCAGATTTTGGGTGCCCAATTGCGAACCTTGAGCCTTGAGCCCACCAAGGGTCGGTGGGAGCTACCACTTGAAAAACTATTGAACAGCATTACAGCGGATACGCGCTTACTGGTGCTCAACTCCCCCAACAACCCGACGGGTTGGACCTTGAATCGACAAGAACAGCAAGCTATTTTGGAGAAATGCCGAAGCACAGGAACTTGGATTTTGGCGGACGAGGTCTACGAGAGTCTTTATTTCTTGGACAGCCAAAACCATTGTGCACCCAGTTTTTTAGATATTGCGCAAACTGACGACAGACTAGTGGTGGCACACAGTTTCTCCAAAAGTTTTTTGATGACAGGCTGGCGCTTGGGGTGGTTGGTCATGCCGCCAGAGATGACGGAGCACATGGGCAAATTGATTGAATTCAACACCTCTTGCGCTTCAGTGTTTGTTCAACGTGCAGGCTTGGTGGCTTTAAAGCGGGCAGAGGAGGTTACCCCCCGCGTTGTTTCCCACTTGCGCCTTTGTCGCGATACCTTGGCAGATGCTTTAAAAGGTGTTGACCAACTTGAATTTGCATTGCCAGATGGTGGCATGTACCTGTTTTTGCGTTTACCTGAAGGTATGGATGACTTTCAAATTGCCAAACGTTTGGTTCAAGAGGCGGGCCTGGGCTTGGCCCCTGGAAGCGCTTTTGCCTCAGAGGCGCAAGGTTGGCTTCGCTGGTGTTTTGCTTCCAAAGAACTTGACAGATTGCGCTTAGGGGCTGAGCGGCTAGATAGCTGGTTATCCAAGCTATAATCTTTTGGCTTAGGCCTTTAGGGGTATTAAGTTCACGCCATCTGGCATTTCCGGCTGTTGGCGCACGTCAAATTTTTTGGAAAACACCATGACAACTCTCAATAAAGCAGAGGTCGTAAAGGCCAATGCACGTTCCGCCAACGATACTGGCAGTCCCGAAGTGCAAGTCGCCATCCTGACTGCACGCATCAATGAACTGACCCCTCACTTCAAAACCCACGCCAAAGACCACCATGGCCGACGTGGCTTGTTGCGCATGGTCAGCCGTCGTCGCAAATTGCTCGACTACCTCAAATCCAAAGACGCCGAGCGCTACACATCGCTCATCGCCAAACTGGGTTTGCGCAAGTAATTTTTCATCTCAGCCAGGTCTTGGGCTCTCACGCTCAGGGCTTGGCAGTATTGAAAAACTTTACAAAAACTCTGAAGCAGATCGAAGCTGTGTCATTCCAAAAGAACCGATTTTTCTGGAATGGCATCGTAGTCTGATAAGTGTTTTTGGGCTTTGGTGAAGTGGCCTTCACTTCCCGCCTATTTTCAGGAATCACACATGTCCTTATTCAACAAAGTAAGCAAAACTTTCCAGTGGGGCCAGCACACGGTCACCATGGAAACCGGTGAAATTGCTCGCCAAGCCAGCGGAGCGGTGTTGGTCACTATTGACGATACCGTCGTACTCGCTACTGTCGTCGCTTCCAAAAGCGCCAAAGCGGGTCAGGATTTCTTTCCTTTGACCGTTGACTACATCGAGAAAACCTACGCTGCCGGCAAAATACCTGGCAGTTTTTTCAAGCGCGAAGCCAAGCCTAGCGAACTTGAAACACTCACCAGTCGTCTGATTGACCGTCCCATCCGTCCTCTGTTCCCCGAAGGTTTTTACAACGAAGTGCATGTGGTCATACACACTGTTTCTTTGAATCCTGAGGTGGACGCTGACATCGCCGCCATGATCGGCACCTCGGCCGCCTTGGCCATTTCTGGTATCCCTTTCAACGGCCCCATGGGCGCGGCCCGTGTGGGATATATCAATGGCGAATACGTGTTAAACCCTGGACAAACCCAGCGCAAAGACAGCGTCATGGATTTGGTGGTGGCTGGCACCGAAGCCGCTGTGCTGATGGTCGAGTCTGAAGCGCTTCAGTTGTCCGAAGAAATCATGTTGGGCGCTGTCGTGTTTGGTCACGAGCAAAGCCGTGTAGCCATCAACGCTATCCATGAACTTGTGCGTGAAGCAGGCAAACCCGTATGGGAGTGGACTGCAGCCGCCAAGGACGAACCCCTGATTGCCAAGGTTGCTGCTTTGGCCGACGACAAACTCAGCGCGGCCTATCAAATCCGCAACAAGCAAAGCCGCACCCAAGCATGCCGCGAGGCTTATGCCGCGGTCATGGCTGGCTTGAAAGCGGATGGTGTCGAGTTCGACGGCGTCAAAGTGGAAAACATGTTGTTTGATATCGAAGCGCGTATTGTTCGCAGCCAAATTTTGGCTGGTGAACCTCGCATTGATGGACGCGATACCCGCACTGTGCGTCCTATTGAAATCCGCAACAGTGTGTTGCCCCGTACCCATGGCTCAGCCTTGTTCACCCGTGGCGAAACACAGGCCTTGGTCATCACCACCTTGGGCACAGAACGTGATGCCCAACGCATTGACGCACTGGCTGGTGAGTTTGAAGACCGCTTCATGTTCCACTACAACATGCCTCCCTTTGCTACCGGCGAAGTCGGTCGCATGGGCTCCACCAAGCGCCGCGAAGTAGGCCACGGCCGTTTGGCTAAGCGTGCTTTGGCAGCTTGTTTGCCCACCAAAGAGGAATTTCCCTACACCTTGCGTGTGGTGTCTGAAATCACCGAATCCAACGGCTCTTCTTCCATGGCTTCCGTCTGTGGCGGTTGCTTGTCCATGATGGACGCTGGTGTTCCCATGAAAGCGCATGTGGCTGGTATTGCCATGGGCCTGATCAAGGATGGCAACCGCTTTGCTGTGTTGACCGACATTTTGGGTGACGAAGATCATTTGGGCGACATGGACTTCAAAGTGGCTGGCACCACCAACGGCATCACTGCTTTGCAAATGGACATCAAAATCCAGGG
>CAMDIP010000056.1 GCA_945899335.1 Bordetella parapertussis | reverse complement strand
ATCTGGCAAGTCAGCTTTATGGACTACGATCTGGGTTACTTCGATATGGACAGTTGTCGCCTAGAGCCTGGGCCCAATCCGTTTGGGCCTAGGGTGTTAACGATGTGACCGGTACAAACTGTAAACGATGTCTCCAGTATGTACCCTTTTTAAGTGGTGGGCCCACCTGGACTCGAACCAGGGACCAAAGGATTATGAGTCCTCTGCTCTAACCAACTGAGCTATAGGCCCTGTGTTGGATTGTATTCAGTAAATAGCCCACCACTTTTGCTTAGCCCAAGGCTTGCAACCAAAGCTAATGGTCTTTTGCCCTAACTCGCCGGAAGACAATTGCAAGCTTTCATCCGAAGGGCGAAAAATAAACTGCATTTGCTCTGTAGGGGCCGCAACGCCATCAGAGAGGTTGCCCTTTTCACGAACAAATGGGAATATGTCTAAGCTGACTTGCTGAGGAGAAAAAGTAGCTTGTAAGCGTGCTCGCATTTGCTGCGCAGCATCTGTGCCCTCCAACCACTTGGTCATGGTTGGCTCGCCCGCTTTGGCGCACTGTAGAGCATCAATGGGCCAAGCGACACATATTTCTTGCTCAGTGAGGCGAACAATTTGCTGTCTATACACATTAATCGTGCTTCCTTGCGAATAGTTTTCACAAAAAAACTCTTTGCCAACGGGCTGCGAGCAAGCCAGCAACATGCACATCGCCACACAAAGAAAGCCCAAGCGAGCACACTCAGCGCTAGAGCCAAGGATTTTCACATTGACCTGAAAAAACAGCAGATACCCGCATTTGGCCGACCTCGCCATCAATAAATCGCAGCCCCGAGGATTGGGTATAAATTTTCAGCGCCTGCGTCGCGGTGTTGAAATCAAATGCATAGACCATATTCTCAACAGCATGGCTGGTGTAGCTTCCATGAAAACCAGAAGAAGTTTTAGTTGCAAAGTGGTTATCTTGGTTTAACTCTTTATAGAAAGGAAAGCGGTGGTTATCCAAGAAAATCTCGCCTCGCCGAATTTCAATTCGATGCGCTTGAGCTCCTTGGGTTTCCTGGGTCGCCGATGCCAAACTTGCATCGCCTTGATTGGTCCAAAGGCGTGTCTGCTGCTCATAGCCTTGACAGTTATGTGAAGGGTAAATCACGCCGTAGCCATAGACACCCATGGGCAGCACAAAGGCAATAGTTACCCCACCCAATAACTTCAACCATTTTTTATTTTGAGGTTTTGCGCCTGCGGCACTGGTTAGCCTTACACCTGCGGCACCTGTTGCACCTGTTGCATCTGCTGCACCTACAACTGGAATTTCACCTGAGGCAGTTACAGCCAGTGTTACGGCCTGCTCAATTACATCAACTGGAGTTTCAGCTAAGGCTTCGGATGATGTATTTAATTGTGTTTTAGAAGACCGACTTTTTCGAAGAGGGCGAGCAGATGGAGGTACTTCAACCGACTGGAAATTCAACTCTGGCCAATTGTTTTTCAAGTCGGCTTTGTTTTGACGATCAACCTTAGAAACCGACACATTCAAGGGTGGAGCGTCAGGTGTTAACTCAACAGAAGAGTTGCTAGATTTAGATAACATCGCGGGGGGAGCTTGCGCAATATTGGACAGAGTCTTATCAACCCCTTTAGATGCTCGGTTAAATACAAACTTCTCTCTGGGCTCTCCTGCCAAAACAGATTTCCCATTACGCTTAGGGAAAAACTGGTCTAATTTTCCATGTACTTGACCTATATTTTTCTGCAAATCATCGATACGGATTTCAGATACCAAAATGGTCGGAGCCAAATTGAATCCAGAAAAATCTAAGCCCTGTAGGTTGTCAGCATATCCGTCCTCACCTATGCCTTGCTGTTGTTTACGGAAGCCGTTGGCACCAATTTTTTGAACATTGGTCAGTAAAGAAGCCTCTTCAACTTTTTGCAAATTGGCATCGTCACTTACTTCACCAATGACATCTTCCCGAATTTTTTCTGTGGCATTGTTAGATACGCGCTCAACGTCTTTTTCATCTTGAAAAGTGTCGCTGACTTGCTGGATATTTTCTTGCATGGTACGGGTGATCACATCGCTCAAACTTCCATGCGATTCCTCACTTTGCCATTCGCCTTGATTGGCTGAATCGTTTACTTCTCTTTTGCCATGCGCTGCATTGCTGTGCTTGTGGCTGAGATCCATTCCAAATGTAGAGCCCTTGCCTTTCTTTCGCGTTCTCTTACGTGTGTGCAAAGACTTGACTTCTTCATCCGTTCCAAAGGGCTTGAAGTTTTTGATTTCTAACGGCGCATAGTAGGAACTGAATTGTTTCTCTGACACATCAAAAGCTGCCAACAAATTATCAAATAACCGCTTTTCAATTTCAGCAACTTTGCCATCAGACATCATGCAATCACATACATTGGTCAATATCAGCAATTTTTGATCTGCATTAAGCGCCAAGGATGCTTCTTTACAGAATTGATTCATCTTGACATTGCGAACATACTGCATCGCAAAGCCTTGCAAGTTTTCAAATTCACCAATGACCACTTGCAACTGACCAATTTCCTCTGCTGCGATATCGCCGTCAGCTGACATCATGTAAATCAAAGATGCGGCCATTGCCAAATGCGGCGTAATCACTTCCTGGTCCAAAAGCTCCTGATCGTAGGGACCAAGCAAAGATTTTTCGTTTTTAAGCGATATAGCGCTGTAGTAGGTGGTGAATGATTTGGAGCTGTAACCGAAAGAGATACAAATTTTTTGAAACAACTCATCTTCTACTTGCTCACACACACCGTCTGCTAATAAGCAATCGCACATGTTGCACAAAATACACAGCTTGTCTTCATTGCTAAGAATTGCAGGCGCATCCTTGAGAAATTGATCTAAGGCTATGGTTTCTACATATTCAAACGCCAACTCCAGCACATCTTGGTTACCGCCAATCACTGCTTGTAATTGACTTGACTCATGGTCATCAATTTCGCCATCGGCCATGAGCATATAAAGCAAGGCCACCGCCAACGATAAAAATGGCGTGAGTTCTATGGGTTCATCAGGCTCAGCATCAACCTCGTCGAAAGAATCGACTTGACTGAGAGCATCGTCGGCCGTGGCTAGCGATGACATAGGAGCGTTCATGGGTGCCTAAGATTAATGAATTCTTAGTCTGCCGCCTACAGAGTGTTAGCCACACACGTCTTTGCATCAATACACACGAATACCCATGACTTCTAATGGCGTTTCTAACTATTTTTAATTATTACAGTTGTCATTATTCCGATAGTGATCGTTAAAGCGGTTTATGACTTAAGGCATTGCTTAGCAGTTTGGAGGTAATGTCCACAATTTGAATCATCCGCTCGTAAGGCATGCGGGTGGGGCCAATGACACCCAAGGTACCCACGACTTGCCCATCTACTTCGTAATTGGCGCTGACAACCGAGAGTTCTTCAAAAGGAATAATTTGGCTTTCACCACCAATGTAAATTCGCACACCATCGGCTTGAGAAGAGATATCGAGTAAACGCATGAGTTGCGCTTTTTGTTCAAACAATTCGAAAGCACGGCGCAGTTGACCCATATCGGTGGAAAAGTCTGACACCGACAACAAATTACGCTCGCCGCTGATGACCACTTCGTCTTCTCCTTGCACCAAAGCTTCGGAGCTGAAGTTCACAGCCGCTTGCATCAACGCCGCAATCTCGCTTCGCAAACTATCGACCTCAGCTTGCAAACGCTCACGCACCTGATCGATGGCCATGCCAGCAAAATTGGCATTGAGGTAATTGGAAGCTTCAACCAACTGGCTTTGCGAAAAATCTGTGTCAGTGAAGATAACTCGGTTTTGCACATCGCCGTCAGGCGTGACGATGATGACCAACACGCGTTTATCGGAAAGCCGTAAAAACTCAATGTGGTGGAACACCGAGCTGCGCTTGGGTGCCATAACTACGCCAACAAAATTTGACAAGTTAGACAACAACTGCGCCGCGCTGGTGATGACTTTTTGTGGTTGCTCGGCCACCAAACTGGGCGCTTGCAACTGCTGGCGATCGAATGTCAGCATGGTGTCGACAAATAATCGGTAGCCACGCGCTGTAGGAATACGTCCCGCCGAGGTGTGGGGACTGACAATCAGGCCCATTTCTTCCAGGTCGGCCATGACATTTCGCACGGTGGCAGGGGACAACTCGATGCCGTTGGCGCGGGACAGAGTGCGCGAACCCACAGGCTGGCCGTCAGCGATATAGCGCTCTACCAGGGTCTTGAGCAACAACTTGGCGCGATCGTCCAGCATGGTCATCCTTTCTATGCATTTTAATGATGTAATTTGGTCTATGAACCCAACGTTTGGCCAAATCGCCCTTATCGGCAAATCCCATGCTTCATCCAGCCATGGGGCTGCTGCGCCAGCAGGTCAGCCCATACTGGCCTCCTTGGTGGATTTTTTGCACAACCAAGGCTGTGAAGTGGTGGTAGAAAAAGACACCGCTGCGCATTTGGGTGCACAGGGTTGCCCCGTCATGGATGTTGCTGGCATTGCCAAGAAATGCGATCTTGCTTTGGTGGTGGGAGGCGACGGCACCATGCTGGGTTTTGGCAGGCAACTCGCGCCCCATGGTATTCCCTTAATAGGCATCAACCAAGGCAGGCTAGGCTTTATCACTGATATTTCCTTGGAACACATGGAAACAACTTTGCAGCCCATGCTGCAAGGCCACTATGAGGAAGACCAACGCAGCATGCTGCACGCCCAAGTCTGGCGGGGAACAGATTGCGTTTTTGATGCTTTGGCTTTGAACGATGTAGTCATCAACCGTGGGGCAACATCCGGCATGGTGGAGTTGCGTGTTTGCGTCGATGGGCATTTTGTGGCCAACCAACGCGCCGATGGCCTGATCATCTCCACCCCCACGGGCTCTACTGCCTATTCTTTGTCCGCTGGTGGCCCACTGTTGCAACCCTCTTTGGGTGGCTTGCTGATGGTGCCGATTGCGCCGCACACCTTTTCCAACCGCCCTTTGGTGTTGTCTGATCAGGCAGAAATCACGATTGAATTGGTGGGCGGGCGCGACGCCAGCGCCAATTTCGATATGCAATCCATGGCATCTATGCTGATTGGTGACAAAGTTTTGGTGCGTAAATCACCACACCATGCGGTCTTTCTTCACCCCAAAGGTTGGAATTACTTTGACACACTGCGCCATAAACTGCATTGGAATGAGGGTGGTTCATGAGCTTGCAACGCATCAGCCTGCGTGACTTTGTCATTGTTCGTCAACTTGAGTTGGAGTTCGGCGCAGGGTTTACCGTTCTCAGTGGAGAAACTGGGGCTGGCAAATCTATATTGATAGATGCACTTCAGTTGGTTCTGGGCGCCCGTGCCGAAGCCAGCGTAGTGCGTGAAGGTGCTGCTCGCAGCGAGTTGTGCGCTGAGTTTTCCACCCCTGCCCACCTACACCCTTGGCTGCAAGACAACGGCTTTGATGCTGCCGACGATTTATTGCTTAAACGCAGCATAGACGCACAAGGCAAAAGCCGCGCATGGATCAACGGCAGCCCAGCCACAGCCACGCAATTGCGTGAAATTGGTGATCAATTGCTCGACATTCATGGCCAACACGCGTGGCAAAGCCTGACACGTCCCAGCGCGGTGCGCGATTTGCTCGACGCCTACGCCCAAATTCCTGCACAAGCTTTACAAACCCTTTGGAACGATTGGCGGCAAAGCCTGCAAACCTTGGAACACGCCCGCTTGGCACAAGACCAACTGCAACAAGAACGCGAGCGACTGAGTTGGCAAATTGGCGAGGTAGACAAACTCGCCCCAGGCGCTGACGAATGGGAAGAGTTGAACGCTCAACACACCCGCTTGTCACATGCACAGACCCTTTTGGATTCAGCGCAAACTGCGCTCACGCACCTGCAAGAAGAAGACGCTGCGCACAGCCACTTGGCACAAGCGGTCAAGGCATTACAAGAGCAAGCCAATATTGAAGCCGAGTTCCAACATTTGTCTGACCAACTGGGCTCTGCGCTGGCGCAAGCCGAGGACGCCGCGCACAGCCTGCAAGCTTGGTTGCGCCGTGCCGATCTTGACCCCCAAGGCTTGGCCGATATTGATGCCCGCATGGGGCTTTGGGTGGGTCTGTCACGGCGCTACAAACGCACACCCCAAGAGTTGCCAGCGCTTTACCTCGGCTGGCAGCAAGAACTTGTGAAGCTAGACGCCGCAGTCAATTTGGCTGCGCTGGAGGCTGCCGAAGAAAAAGCCAAAAGCGCTTTCATGGCCGAGGCTCGCAAACGCTCTCAAGCACGACAAAAAGCCGCTCCCAAGTTGGCGACCAGCATCACCCAAGCCATGCAAAACTTAGGAATGCAAGGCGGTCAATTCCAAGTACAACTGCAAGCCCTGCCAGAACCCGCCAGCCATGGCTTGGAGGAAGTGCAATTCTTGGTCGCAGGTCATGCCAGCAGCACGCCAAGACCCGTTGGCAAGGTTGCCTCGGGGGGCGAACTCTCTCGCATCGCCTTGGCCATCGCAGTCACCACCAGCCAGTTAGGCACCGCACAAACACTCATTTTTGACGAAGTGGATGCGGGTGTTGGCGGCGCAGTCGCCGAAACCGTGGGTCGCCTCATGAAACAACTTGGCAAAGACCGCCAAGTGTTGGCTGTGACGCATTTGCCCCAAGTGGCCGCCTGCGCCGACCACCATTGGGTGGTCTCCAAACACGCTGACAAAGAAGGTGTCGCCAGTCAGGTAACACCCGCTCTAGGTGAACAAAGGGTGGCTGAAATTGCCCGCATGCTGGGGGGTGAGCGACTGTCTGACACCACCCATGCGCATGCACGTGAAATGCTGCAAGCCATGACCAAGGCTGCGCCCAAACCCAAGGCAACCCGCGCATGAACCGCGAACTCATTTTGATCACAGGCATGTCGGGCTCTGGCAAATCTATTGCCCTGCACGCGCTTGAAGACGCTGGCTACTACTGCATAGATAACCTTCCGCCCGAGTTGCTCCTGCCTTTGGTGCACCTAGAAGACCAAACCCAACAAGACAAGATGGCGATTGCCATGGATGTTCGCAGCGCCCACGCCTTGCATTTGGTACCCGCACAGTTGGCCCAACTGCGCGAAGAACAGGTGCATGTCAGACTGCTTTTTTTGGACGCCAACACCGACACACTGGTACACCGTTTTTCTGAAACTCGGCGCAACCACCCTCTTTCACGCGAAGACAAAGGCGCGGCAGTTTCTACCCGCGATTTGGTGGCAGCCATTGAACTCGAGCGCAAACTTTTGTCCGATTTGCGCGAAGAGTCCCACATCATCGACACCAGTTTGCTTCGTGCGGGCAAGTTGCAAGACTATGTGCACTCCTTGGTCACGGCGCCCAGCGCTCAGTTAACGCTGATGTTCGAATCCTTTGCCTTCAAGCGCGGCATCCCTGTTCATGCGGACTTTGTGTTTGATGTGCGCATGTTGCCTAATCCCCATTACGAACCCGATCTCAAACCCCTCACAGGCCGCGACGCTGCGGTAGCGCTTTGGTTGGCACAGCAAACGCCAGTGCAAACCATGCAGCTGCATATAAGCGACTTTTTAGAGCAATGGCTGCCATCGCTTAAAAACGATCACCGAAGCTATGTGACAGTCGCCATCGGTTGCACGGGGGGTCAACACCGTTCGGTGTATTTGGTGGAAGCTTTGCACCAACGTTTTTCCGCTGATTGGGTCAGCCTTAAGCGTCACCGCGAACTCGACGCTATCTAAGCCAACAAAAGTTGACGCACGGGCGCTGGTAGGCCTAAATTTGGCCAGTCTTGGGGAGCCCACCACTGCCCCGTTTCACCCAATTTTTTCGCTGCTGGTAAAGCCAAATGCGCCACATGCAAATGCAAATCCTTGTGGGTCAGCACATGCACAAAGGCAGGCGCAAACTGCAACTTGCCTTGCAAAGGCTTTGACAGCGACGCCACCAATGCCTCTTCGCTGTTAAAAATGGGGAATGTGAACAAACTCGCCCACACGCCCTTGGGCGGGCGCTGCTGCAACCAAAC
>CAMDIP010000055.1 GCA_945899335.1 Bordetella parapertussis | reverse complement strand
GCTTGCACCAAGCCACCCGTGGCCTGCAGCAACTTCCAAGAATCCGCTCCACGCCAGCGCTCGTCAGTGTCTGAAAAATGGGTGCCGATATCGCCCAAGGCCGCCGCACCCAGCAATGCGTCGGTGATGGCATGTAGCAGCACATCGGCGTCCGAATGCCCCAACAGCCCCAGATGAAAAGGAATGACCACACCACCGATGACTAATCGCCTGCCAGGCACCAAGGCATGGGTGTCCCAGCCTTCGCCGATTCGAAATTGCATGCTCATGACAACACTCCTGGACGATGCTGACGGTCATTCAAAACGGCCTCGGCCAAAGCCCAGTCCTGAGGATAAGTGACCTTGAAATTGAAGGATGCCCCCTCGACCAGCAACGGCGTATGCCCTTTTGCCTCCATGGCGCTGGCCTCGTCCGTGATGTCTTGACTGGGTTGCTCAAGCGCCAAAGCCAAGGCGCCTAAACGAAACATCTGCGGGGTTTGTGCCAGCCATTTGTCGCTGCGACTCAAGGTCGCCGACACGCGGCCACCCACTGATGCTTTCAAGGTGTCGGGCAGCGGCAAAGCCAGCAAGCCGCCGACGCTGTCTTTGGCACAAGCTTGCAACAAGGCTTGTACCAACCGAGGGGTAATTAAGCAACGCGCCGCATCATGGACCAACACCCAGTCGGTTGGGTCAACGCCTTGCTCTTGTAAACAGCGCAAACCACCCAACACACTTTGGGCTCGGGTGGCGCCGCCTCGTGGAACGCATTGAAAAGAAGGTTGCGGGTATTCAAGCAGCAGTTCAGACATGTAAGTGTCTTGCGCAGAGACCACCAACAAGGCATGCCCTAGGCCTGCCACCCCTGAAAACGCTTGCAAGGTATGCATCACCATCGGAATGCCTGCCAATATGGCGTACTGCTTGGGGATATCTACACCCGCACGGCTGCCAGTGCCAGCGCAGGGGATGACCACATGGAAGCGGGGATGCTCTTGGCTCATAGCTGGGGACCGATCATGGGGGCATTCTAGAATCTCTTACTTCCATGCAATTGCCAGCCCTTCACAGCGTTCAGCGCTTCACACTCCCCCGCCCCCCCGGTTCTGCCGATGCAACCCTGCTTGCAGCCTTGGTTGAGCGGGAAAAAAACCAAGGCAGACGCGTCAGCATCATCTGTGCCGATGCCTTCGATGCTCAGCGTTTGCTGGAGGAGATGCAGTTTTTCCAGCCCGACCTGCAATGCGTTTTGTTTCCCGATTGGGAAACCTTGCCCTACGACGGCTTTTCACCCCATCAGGATTTGATCAGCGAGCGTTTGGCCACGCTTTGGCGCATCTCGCAAGGAAAAGCTGATGTGGTGCTGATGCCCGCCAGCACCGCCCTCTACCGTTTAGCGCCTCCGTCATTCTTGGCTGGCTACACCTTCCATTTCAAGGTCAAGCAAAAGTTGGATGACGCCCAACTCAAACAACAACTGACCATGGCAGGCTACAGCCATGTGTCGCAAGTGGTGAGCCCTGGTGAGTACACCGTTCGCGGAGGTCTGATCGATTTGTTCCCCATGGGCTCTTTGGTGCCCTACAGAGTGGACTTGTTCGACAACGAGATCGACTCTATTCGCACCTTTGACCCCGATACCCAGCGCAGCCTTTACCCTGTACCCGAGGTGCGCTTGTTGCCCGGTCGTGAATTCCCCATGGATGAGGCTTCTAGGGCTTTGTTTAGAAGCCGTTGGCGTGAACTCCTCGACGGCGATCCCACGCGCAGCCGCATTTACAAAGACATGGGCAACGGGGTTGCCACGGCAGGCATCGAGTACTACCTGCCACTGTTCTTCGAAGAAACCGCTACGGTGTTTGACTACTTGGGTGACGCCTCAGTGGTGGTGCTGCACGGCGACCTTGAACCCGTGCTTCAAAGCTTTTCCCAAGATGCGCAAGAACGCTTTCGCTTGGCGCAGGGCGACCCTGATCGGCCTGTCTTGTCACCTTCTCATCTGTTTTTGAATACCGAACAGTTTTTCACACGTGTCAACCTTCATGCACAGTTATCGCTTCGCAAAGGCGACGCCTTAGCGCTTGGTGATTGGGCGCAGCCACTTCCAGATGTGACTGTTGAGCGCGGCTCGGACACGCCTTTGGCACGGCTGCAAGCTCGCCAACGCCACAGTTCACAACGGGTTTTGGTATTGGCCGAAAGTGATGGCAGGCGCGAAAGCCTGCTGGACTTCCTCAGAGCCGGTGGCGTGAGTCCACCCAGCTTTGACTCGCTCGCAGAATTCGTGCAAAGCACCGAACCTTTTGGCATTGCCACCAGCGGCTTGCACACAGGCTTTGCTTGGACTGAGCTGGCCATCGATTTGGTGACGGAAACCGAACTTTTTGCCGCCAGCCCCAGCGCCAGACGCAAACGCAAGCAAGAAGCTGTGAGTGATGTTGAGTCGCTGATCAAAGACTTGTCTGAACTGCAAGTGGGCGACCCGGTGGTACACAGCGCCCACGGCATTGGTCGCTACCGAGGCTTGGTGAACATGGACATGGGCCAAGGCGTAGATGATCTGGGTCAACCCTTGCTGCAAGAGTTTTTGCATTTGGAATACGCCGACGAAGCCACCTTGTATGTGCCGGTCAGCCAGTTGCACCTGATCAGCCGCTACAGCGGTGTCAGTCCTGACCAAGCCCCGCTGCACCGCTTGGGCTCAGGCCAATGGGACAAGGCCAAACGCCGTGCCGCTGAACAAATCCGCGATGCGGCTGCCGAGTTGTTGAATATCTATGCGCGGCGTGCTGCCAGGCAAGGCCACCCGTTTCGCTATACGCCGCAAGACTACGAGGTGTTTGCCAACGACTTTGGTTTTGAGGAAACAGCCGACCAACGCGCCGCCATCCATGCTGTCATTCAAGACATGATCAGCCCCCGCCCCATGGACCGCCTGATTTGCGGCGACGTGGGTTTCGGCAAAACCGAGGTGGCTTTACGCGCCGCATTCATCGCGGTGATGGGCGGCAAACAAGTGGCGATATTGGCGCCCACCACCTTGCTGGCAGAGCAGCATTTTCAAACCTTGACAGACCGCTTTGCCAAATGGCCAGTGAAGATTGCAGAGATGAGTCGCTTTCGCTCGCCCAAGGAGATCAAAGCCGCCATGATGGGCTTGGAGGAAGGCTCTATCGATATTGTGGTGGGCACCCACAAGCTCATCAGCGACACCGTCAAGTTCAAGGATTTGGGGCTACTGGTTATCGACGAAGAGCACCGTTTCGGTGTGCGGCACAAAGAAGCCATCAAAGCCATGCGTGCTGAGGTGGATATCCTGACCCTGACAGCCACACCTATCCCCCGCACCTTGGGCATGGCCTTGGAAGGTTTGCGCGACTTGAGCGTGATTGCGACGGCACCACAGCGTCGCTTGGCCATCAAAACCTTTGTTCGAACAGAAGACAACGGCGTCATCCGCGAAGCGGTTTTGCGAGAACTCAAGCGCGGCGGCCAGTGCTATTTCTTGCACAACGAGGTTGAGACTATTCAAAACCGCAAAGAGCGCTTACAAGAACTGATCCCTGAAGCACGAATTGCTGTGGCGCACGGACAAATGCCAGAGCGCGAATTGGAAAAAGTCATGCGTGACTTTGTAGCGCAGCGCTTCAATATTTTGCTGTGTTCGACCATCATCGAAACCGGCATCGATGTGCCTACCGCCAATACCATTTTGATGAGTCGTGCGGACAAATTCGGCCTTGCGCAGTTGCATCAGTTGCGTGGTCGGGTCGGTCGCAGCCACCACCAAGCCTATGCGTATTTGCTGGTACCTGACTTGCAAGGACTGAGCAAAAACGCTACCCAAAGGCTTGATGCCATCCAGCAAATGGAAGAGCTAGGCTCAGGTTTTTACTTGGCGATGCACGACTTGGAAATTCGCGGTGCAGGCGAGGTATTGGGCGAAAACCAAAGCGGCAATATGCTGGAGGTGGGTTTTCAGCTTTACAACGAAATGCTGTCCGAAGCTGTTCGCGCACTGAAAAATGGAGAAGAACCCGACTTGCTCAGCCCCTTGCAAGCCACCACTGAAATCAACCTGCATTCGCCTGCATTGCTGCCCGATGACTACTGTGGCGATGTGCATCTGCGTCTGTCCTTCTACAAAAAACTCGCCACCGCCAAAAACCAAGACCAAGTGGACGCACTGCTAGAAGAATTGGTCGACCGCTTTGGCAAACTTCCCCCACAGGCGCAAACCCTGATCGACACCCACCGCCTTAGGGTACTGGCCAAACCTTATGGTGTGGCCAAGGTCGACGCAGCCCCTGGTGTCATCCTCATCAGCTTCAAGCAACATGCCCCTGTAGACGGAATGCGCATCATCCAGTTGGTACAAAAAAACAAACACATCAAATTGGCTGGCAACGACAAGTTACGCATCGAACGGGCGTTGCCCGAGGTGAAAGACCGTGCGCAGATGGTCAGGGGTATCTTGCGTTCCTTGGGCGAACCGGTAGTGCCCTCTAAAGCGGTGGTAGCTTCATGAGCCTGAGCGCTTTGCCTGCGGTGGAACACGCTGCAGGGCTGTTGGTAAGAGGCCTCACCTTGCCCTTGGAGTGGTCAAACTTTAAGCTGATCGCCTTTGACATGGACTCCACACTCATCAACATCGAGTGCATTGATGAGGTCGCCGATGCCGCAGGTCGCAAAGCCGAGGTAGCCGCCATCACCGATGCAGCCATGCGAGGCGAGATCGCCGACTACAAGGAAAGCCTGCGCCAACGCGTCGCCTTGCTGCGCGGTGTGCCCGTTATGGCACTGCATCAGGTCTATACAGAACGACTGCGCCTGAACCCAGGAGCTCAAACCTTGGTGCATGCCTGCCAGCAAGCAGGTTTGAAAACCTTGCTGGTCAGCGGTGGGTTCACCTTTTTCACGGACCGCATTCGGGACCTGTTGCACATCGATTTCACCCGCAGCAATGTCTTTGAAATTGAAAACGACCAACTGACGGGACGCATGGTCGACCAAGCTTGGGGCGATATCTGTGATGGCGAAGAAAAGCGGCGCATGTTGCTGGCTACTTGTGAAGCTTTAGGGATATCGTCTCAGCAAGCCATCGCCATGGGCGATGGTGCGAATGATTTGCCCATGATGTCAGTAGCAGGTTTGTCTGTGGCTTATCACGCTAAACCCAAAGTGCGTGAAGCCGCCCATGTGGCGATTGACCAAGGCGGTCTAGACCGCTTGCTGGAATTAATTGGGATCTGACCCCGATTAACGAAGCGCGGCGTAAATAGCTTGTGCCAACTCGGGCGATACGCCCTCGACAGTGCATAGGTCTTGCACACTGGCGTCAGCCACACCGCGCACACCACCAAAGCGTTGCAGCAACTTGGCGCGTTTTTTGGGTCCTACTCCTGGAATGTCCTCCAAGCTGCTGCCCCCCGTGCGCACCTTGGCTCGCTTGGCTCGCATACCGGTGATGGCAAAACGGTGGGCCTCGTCTCGGATTTGCGCGACCAACATCAAGGCAGCTGAATCTGCCTGCAAGCTGAGTTTGGGGCGCTCGTCGGCAAACACCAGTTCTTCCAATCCCACTTTACGGCGCTCGCCTTTTTCCACACCCACCAAACGCGAGACATCCAAATCGAGCGCAGTAAAGACTTCTCTTGCCATGCTGATTTGGCCTTTACCGCCATCGATCAGCACCAAGTCGGGGAACCGCGCTTCACCCAAGCGCACTGCTTCGGCCAATTTGCTGTAACGGCGCGTCAGCACCTGTCGCATGGCGGCGTAATCATCGCCACCCGTGATGCCCTCGATGTTGTACCGGCGGTATTCGCTGGCCTGCATTTTGTGGTGATGAAACACCACGCAGGAGGCTTGGGTGGCTTCTCCCGCTGTATGGGAAATATCGAAACACTCGATACGCAGGTTGTCCAAGTCTTCCACTGCCATGTCCAGCGTATCCACCAAGGCACGGGTACGCGACTGCTGTGAACCTTCCTCGGCCAGCAAGCGGGCAAGCTTTAAAGCTGCGTTTTGCTGCGCCATTTCTAGCCATACCTTGCGTTGTTCACGGGGTTGGTGAATGACACGCAACTTCACCCCTGTCTGTGCAGACAAGGCCGCAACCAATTCTTTGTCTACCGCATGGTGGGTGATGAGCGTGGGCGGGAGCGGCACATCTAAATAGTGCTGGCTCAAAAAAGCCTCCAACACCTCCAAAGGCTCAGCCCCTTCCGCATGGGTGGGGAAATACGGACTGTCGCCCAAGTGGCGGCCGCCGCGCACCATGGCCAAATTGACACAGGCTTTGCCAGCTTGAACCACCACCGCCAAGATATCCACATCGCGGTCGTCCACTGTGTCCACCGCTTGTTGGTGCAAGACTTTGGACAAAGCGCTGATTTGGTTGCGCACTTCAGCGGCTTGCTCGAACTCCAAGCACTCTGCATGGGCCAACATGCGCTTTTCCATAGACTGCATCACATCGTGGGTGTGGCCTTGCAAAAGCTCACAGGCACTTTGCACATCACGTTGGTAGTCCTCAAGACTGACCATGCCCACGCAGGGTGCCGAGCAGCGCTTGATCTGGTGCAGCAAACATGGACGGTGGCGGTTGCGAAATACCGTGTCCTCGCAGGTACGCAAGCGAAATACTTTTTGAATCAATTGAATGGCTTCGCGTACCGCCCACACGCTGGGGTAAGGACCAAAGTAATCGTGGTGCTTGTCGACCGCGCCGCGGTAATACACGACCCTAGGCGCTGCTTTGGGATGCGGGTGACCCAATGCATCGGGAGCACCCTTTTGAGCGCGGGTGATTTTCAAATAGGGGTAGCTCTTGTCGTCCCGAAACAAGATGTTGTAGCGAGGCTTGAGGGTCTTGATGAGATTGTTTTCCAGCAGCAAGGCCTCGGCCTCGGAACGCACCACCGTGGTTTCAAGACGGGCAATTTTGCCCACCATGTGGCCAATACGGGTGCCACCATGGTTTTTTTGGAAATAGCTGCTGACGCGTTTTTTAAGGTGGTTGGCTTTGCCCACATACAGCACTTGACCCTCGGCGTCGAAGTAGCGATAGACCCCGGGCAAAGGGGGCAAAGCGGCAACTTGCGACAGCAGTTGCGGATCGAAAACTTCGGGTTCGGTCACGGCGCTATGGCAACAGCAACCTCGCCCAGACCAGGAAACTGTGCAAACAGATGCTGGCCCTCTTCCACGGGTACAGGCACCACACAGGTACCGGTGATGACCACGTCGCCAGTCTTTAGGTGCATTCCGTGGCTGATGAGTTCATTGGCCAACCACGTGAGTGCCACCCGCGGGTCACCTAAAGCATTGGCGCCCTGTCCTTTCGCCACCACTTCAACACCTCGGCTGACGTGCACTGTTTGGGCGGCAAGGTCTAAGCTGCGCCAATCGGTGGTGAGTGCCGAGCCCAGCACCATGTGACTGGCGCAAGCGAAATCGGCAATCAACTGCGCCTCACCCGCTGTGACAAAGTCTTGGTAACGCGAGTTGGGTATTTCAATGGCCAGATGCAAATCAGCAACCTGCGCCATGACCTGCTGCACCGTCAAGGGCTCAGATCCCTGCGCCAGAACATCTGCACCCATACGAAAAGCAAATTCGGCTTCAATGACGTGCATGACGTTGCCACGCATGGAAACTGCAGCGCCATCGGGCAAGCAACGTGAAGCCAGCAAACGCCCCGCCAAAGGGCCACTGACGCCTATATGTTGCTGCCCAGCGATGCTGGTGGCGGCGATTTTCCAGCCCATGGCTTGGTCACCGCTGGCTGCAAATAACGCCTGTTGAACCGCGTAGCCCTCGCCTCGGGTTTGGGGGCGAACAGCTGCATCAATCGCTTCAATTTGATGCGGTGCTTGCCACGCAGGTAAGAGTTGCTGAGCAGCCGCTTGGGCCGCAAGCTCTACCATTGACCGACATTGGGCATGGAGGCCCAAGGTTCTGAGGCTGGCAGTGGCGCGTTGGCTTGCAACAGCTCGACAGAAACGCCGTCAGGGGAGCGTACAAAGGCCATATAGCCGTCCCGTGGAGGGCGCAAAATCGTCACGCCATGCTGTTGCAAACGCTCGCAACTAGCGTAAATATTGTCCACCGCATAGGCCAAA
>CAMDIP010000054.1 GCA_945899335.1 Bordetella parapertussis | reverse complement strand
ACCTTGAAGCAAGAGGGCCGGTTGCAGTTAGAGACTTATTGAACCTGACACATCTGCCCACGCCTCTTGGCCAATGCGCCAAGCTTGCACACCATGCGCCTCGGCGGCCAGCGTCACGGTAGCGGTGTTGGCCTCGGTTTCAAGGATGGAGACGTCGAATTGCAGGGGTTAGGGCTAAGATCACCTTGCTCACGATGGCTGTGAGAACTACATCTGGAGTCCAATGCATGAGTGACAAAGACAGCACCTTGGCGCAATTTGACCAAGCTGGCGCCAAGCGTTTGGAAAAAATTTACCTCACGCCCGATGTGGTGCAGCAACGCGAGCAGATTTTTCAGTTGCTGAAAGTCAAGCCTGGAATGCAAGCGTTGGACATCGGCTGCGGCCCAGGTCTGACTTCTTTGGCGCTGTCGCAAGCGGTGGGCGACAAAGGCCGTGTCGAAGCCATCGATATCGCCCCGCCCATGTTGCAGTTGGCGGCTCGCCGATGTGAAAACGCAAGACAGGTGGCATTTCACCAAGCTGATGTGTTGCATCTGCCGTTTGCGGATGGTGCGTTTGATGTCGCTCTTGCCACGCAAGTTTATGAATACGTGGCCGACCTGGACGCCGCATTCACCGAGTTGGCGCGGGTGATGAAACGTGGTGCACAGGTCTTGCTGGTTGACACCGACTGGGAGTCTTGCGTGTGGGCTTGTCGAGACGAAACACGTATGCGTCGCGTGATGCAGGGATGGAGCCAACATATTCCGCATCCCCAGTTACCCCGCAGCTTGGTGCAGCGCTTGCAGCGTGCGGGTTTTGCCGAGGTGCAGGTCAACACCATTCCCTTGATCAACCTAAGTTTCAGCCCTGACACGTTCAGCGGCGGCATGATGGGCTTTATCGCGTCTTTTGTCGGCGATTTGCCCGACTACGGCACTCAACTGGTGGCCGATTGGCAAGCCGACATCAGCAGTATGGAACAGGCCAGCGGCTATTTCTTTAGCCTCAACCGCTATGTGTTCACCGCCTACAAGTCTTGATGCGCTTGTAAAGCCACAACACAATGCCAAAGTTCAGCGCATTCCAAGCTATGCCGTTGATGAAGGCCGCGTGGTAGGAGCCCGTCACGTCAAAAATCTTGCCCGACAACCACCCGCCCAGCGCCATGCCCACCAAGGTCGCCATGATGATGGTGCCGGTTCGCGCACCCGCCTCTTTGGCAGGAAAATGCTCGCGCACGATGATGGCGTAAGAGGGCACGATGCCACCTTGGAACAAACCGAACATGGCCGACACCAAATACAGCGGTACCAAACCATCGAAGGGCAAGAACATCATCAGCGCAATGCCTTGCAGGGCAGAACCCAACAACAGCGTTCGGATGCCGCCTATGCGGTCGCAAATAGCGCCAGATACCAAGCGGCTGACGATGCCGCAAGCTAACATCAGCGACAGCATTTCGGCGCCGCGTGCTGCACCAAAACCTAAGTCGCTGCAATAGGCCACGATATGCACTTGCGGCATGGCCATGGCCACGCAGCAACCTACACCCGCCACACTCAAGAGCCATTGCGCTTGCATGACGGATAAACCAAAGGGCCTCTCTGACGCCACCACGCCGTGGCGGTTGACAGTAGCCGCTGCTGCCGCAGGCGGTTTGGTGCGCATGCGCAAAGACAGCAAGCCCATGCCTATGCCGCAAAACAAACCTATGCATACATAGGTGGTGCGCCACCCCACTTGGGTCACGCCCCATTGCGCAATCGGTGGCCACAAGGTGCCCGCCAAATAGTTGCCACTGGCGCACACCGCGACGGCGATACCACGGCGTTTGTTCCACCACTGCGCGGTGTCTGCCAATAAAGGCGCAAAGGTGGAGGCAATGCCCAGCAAACCCAGCAAGCCCTGCGCCAAGGCAAAGCCCACGATGCCGCCCGACACGCCCGCCAACACAAATCCACTGGCCACGCCCACAGCGCCCAAGGCCGCTACCCGCGCAATGCCAAAGCGGTCTGCCCAGCGGCCCATCCACATGCCGCCAATCCCAAAGCCCAACATGCTCAAGGTGTAGGGGATGGAAGCGTCAGCACGGCTGACGCCAAACTCGGTTTGCACCTCGGGCAACACCACCGACACCACGTACATGCCGCTGTTACCTAAGAGCATCAATAGCAAGGTGGTGAGTAATCGCCACGCCGCTTGGGGCGAGTCGATGGCGGTGTCGGGCGCGGCAGATTGCTTCACGGTGTTCTCAATGACATAAATCAAACGTTGCTGAATTGCAAGGCGGCCAAGCTCGCATACAAACCACCTTGGGCGACCAATTCAGTGTGGGTACCTTGTTCCACCAAAGCGCCGTGGTCCAGCACCCAAATCACATCGGCTTTTTGTACGGTGGCCAGCCGGTGGGCGATGACCAAGGTGGTGCGTCCTTGCATTGCGGTTTCTAGCGCAGCTTGCACCATGCGCTCGCTGTGCGCGTCTAAGGCACTGGTGGCTTCGTCCAGCAACAACAACGGTGGGTTTTTCAGCATGGCGCGGGCAATCGCGATGCGCTGACGTTGACCGCCCGACAAGCGCACACCTTTTTCACCCAAGAAAGTGTCATAGCCCTGCGGCAGTTGCACGATGAACTCGTCGGCAAACGCAGCTTTGGCAGCTGCCAGCACCTCGGCGTCTGTGGCTGTGGGTTGACCATAGCGGATATTGTCCATGGCACTGCCCGAAAAAATCACCGGTTCTTGCGGCACGATGCCTATGCGTTCACGCAAGTCGTGTAAATCCATCTCATTGATGGGCACCCCATCCAGCACGATGCGCCCCGCTTGCGGGTCGTAAAAGCGCAGCAGCAAACCAAACAACGTGGTTTTGCCCGCACCGCTGGGGCCCACCACCGCCACAGTTTGGCCGGCATGAATATCGCCGCTCAGACCAGCCAATGCCAAGGTTTGCGGCCTTGAAGGGTAGTGAAAATCCAAGTCTTGCAATGACAAGGAAGAACCGCGCTCAGGCCAAGCGGCTTGCAAGGGTTTTTCAGGTGAACTGATCACAGACCTTGTACCCAGCAACTCCATCAGTCGCTCGGTGGCACCAGCAGCGCGAAGCAAGTCGCCATAAACCTCGCCCAGCACCGCAAACGCACTGGCCAGCAAAATCACAAAGACCACGGTTTGCCCCAACTCGCCCGCGCTCATGCTGCCGTCGCGAACCGCCAAAGTACCTTGGTACAAGCCCCACAACAGCGCTGCACTGCTGGCCAAAATGATGAAGCCCACCAAGACGGAACGCGCCAAGGCGCGGCGCAGCGATGTTTTCACGGCTTGCTCGGTGGAGTCGACAAAGCGCGTGGCTTCGCGTGTTTCTGCGGTATAGCTTTGCACCACCGGAATGGCGTTCAATACTTCAGCGGCCAAGGCACTGGCGTCAGCCACGCGGTCTTGGCTGGCGCGGGAGAGTTTGCGAACACGCCGACCCAAGGTCACGCTTGGCCACACCACCAATACCAACAAGCCAATGACTTGCACCATCAGCATGGGGTGGTTGTAGACCAGCATCAGCAAAGCACCAGTGCCCATCACCAAATTGCGCAGGCCCATGGAAAGGGATGAACCCACCACGGTTTGCACAAGGGTTGTGTCGTTGGACAAGCGCGACAGCACCTCACCCGTCTGTGTGGTTTCGAAAAACGCAGGGCTTTGCTGCAACACATGGCCATACACCGCGTTGCGAACATCTGCTGTGATGCGCTCGCCCAACCAAGTGACGGTGTAAAAACGCGCTGCTGAAAAGAGTGCCAAAGCCGCCGCCACGCCAAACAGTTGGGCAAATTGACTCGCCAAGCGTTCGGCACTGCCTGGGCCCGTCAGGCCTTGGTCGATCAGCTGTTTCAAAGCCCACGGAAATGCCAAGGTGGCCCCTGCTGCCAGCAGCAAAAAAAGCCCCGCTATGGCGACGCGACCCTTATAGGGTTTGACAAAAGGCAAGAGGCCGGAGAGGGATTGGGGGGAGGGTGCGGGGGGTGTCGTCATTCGATTAGCGTATAGCAATAGGCCAGTGTAGGCGCTTCAGAACCCCATGGCAGCCACCAAATGCATCACCAGCATGCCCGACAACACCCACATGGTCAGGCCAATCAGACTATCCAGCACCTGCCAGGCACGCGGTTGGGCAAACAAGGGGGCCAACCAACGTGCGCCAAAGCCCAAGGCGCAAAACCACAGCAAGCTGGCGCTGCTCGCACCCGCCACAAACCAAGCTTGCAAGCCTGCGGGCTGTTGCGCACCAATGCTGCCCACCAGCAACACGGTGTCTAAATACACATGGGGGTTAAGCAGGGTGAAGGCGGCGGCTTGCGCCATGGCAGAGGCCCAACTCAGACCTTGACCGTCTTCAGCCGCTAAAAGACCATTTTGCTGCAGGGCGCGGTTCAAGGCTTTCCAACCATATACGGCCAAGAACACTGCACCGGCCAAAGCCAAGGCGTTGGCCAACATGGGCCTTTCTTCCAGCGCTTGGGCCATACCCATCACGCCCGCCGCGATCAGCAGGGCATCGCTGATCGCGCAGAAAAACACCACGCTGGCCACATGCTCGCGGCGCAGGCCTTGTCGCAAGACAAATGCGTTTTGTGCCCCGATGGCGACGATCAGACCCAAACTCAAGGCCAGACCTTGCAGAAAAACAGAACCCATCAGTGGCATGGCTTCACCCGCTAAGATGCCCTCTTTATGAATGGCTACGCTTTAGAAAAAACACCACAAACCGGTGCAAATGCCGGTGGTCAGCTGTATGGCCAGATCTATAAGTGTGCCTACCAACAACAGCGGCAGTCCCAAGTACACCACCATCCACAGTGCGGATTGCCATGTCAGACGCGGCTCGGGCAAGCGGTAACCCATCACGGTTTGCACAGGGGTGCGTTTAAACAATCTGTTCCACATGCGTCCATGTTAACCAAAGCAGGTGTATTGCCATGAAGGTCGAGTGGGGCACCCAAGACACTGAGGCGTGGGACGCGGCGCACGTCCAAGCCGCCGGCCCCTTGCAGCAAGACTGGGCCTATGGCTCGACCATGTTGGTCAGCGGTGGCACGGTGATTCGCGCTGTGATTCAAGCCGATGGGCAAAGCGTGGGACAGGCGCAATGCGTGGTGCGCCGTTTTGGCAGCTTCGGTGGCGTGGCCTTGTGCACCCTAGGCCCCATGTGGCTGGCACCCTTGAGTGGCAAAGACAAGGCCCATGCTTACCGTAGCCTGCGCCAAAGCTTGCCGGTGAAGGGTTTACGGTTTTTGTTTGTCACTCCTAACGAACCCAGCGGCGAAGACTTGGGCCTGTCGGCCTTGAAGCGTGTCATGACCGGTTACTCCACCGCGCTGATGGACCTTAACCCCTCGATGGCAGACCTTAGGGCGGGCTTTGACAAACGCTTTCGCCAACCCTTGGCCAGCGCTGAAAAGTCTGAATTGACGGTGCACCGTGTCGGGACCAATGTGGGCCAGTACCGCTGGCTGATGGACGCCGAACAACAGCAGCGCGATAACCGAGGTTTACAAGGTATGCCCCTGCATTTTGTCGATGCTTACATTGCCTCGCGCAAACAACCTGGGCAAAACGTCTTGACCTTGCGAGCTGACATCGGACGCGACCGTGTGGCTGGCATGATGTTTTTGCTGCACGGCCAAGCCGCCACCTACCAAATCGGTTGGACCAGCGATGCAGGGCGTGACGCCCATGCGCACAACCTGTTGCTTTACAAAGGCATGGAGGCATTGAAAGAACGTGGCATTCGATCACTGGACATGGGCGGCATCAACACGGGTCGAAGTGCCGGCGTTGCGCGGTTCAAGATCAGCACCGGTGCCAAGGTGGTGACCTTGGCGGGCACGTTTTGGGCATGAGCCAGCTCCAAGCCATTGCCCTCAGTTGCGAGCGCGGCGGTCGCCCCTTGTTTGCGCCGCAAAGCTTCACCTTGAGCCCCGGCCAAGCCATGCAAATAGAGGGTGACAACGGTTCGGGCAAAACCAGTTTGCTGCGCATGGTGTGTGGTTTGGCACCCACGGCCAGCGGCGAGGTGCGCTGGGGCGGGCAAGCCATTACAGAGGTGCGCCATGCGTTCTCGCGTGACCTGCTGTATTTGGGCCACAGCCTTGGCTTGAAAGACGAACTCTCTGCTTTGGAGAACCTGCGCGCCGCCTCGGTATTGGCAGGCCATCCTGTCGGCCACGAACAAGCCTTGCAAGCCCTTCAAGCGCAGGGTCTTGGCAGCAGGTCGCATTTGCCGCTGCGCGTTTTGTCGCAAGGGCAAAAGCGGCGCGTAGCGTTGGCACGTTTGCAGCTGTCCAAAGCTCGCTTATGGGTGCTGGACGAACCCTTTGTGGCACTGGACACACTGGCGGTTCATGCCTTGCAGCAAGTGCTGCGCCAGCATCTTCAGCAAGATGGTTTGTTGCTCTTTACAAGCCACCAAGCGGTGGATTTGGGCCGCTCTGTGCTGCATTGGAGACTGGGCGCATGAACGCTTTCTTTGCTTTGGTGGCGCGTGACCTGCGTTTGGCCTTCAGGCGCAAAGCCGAGGTTTTGAGTGGTTTGTTTTTCTTTGTGGTGGTGGCCGCTTTGTTTCCTTTGGCCATCGGCCCCGAAGCCGCCACTTTGCGTCACATTGGCCCGGGCGTACTGTGGGTAGGGGCATTGCTGGCCAGCATGCTCACATTGCCGCGTTTGTTTGAAAACGATTGGCGTGATGGTTCTTTGGAGCACCTGGTTCTGTCCCCGCACCCCTTAGGGCTTTTGGTCTTAGGGAAAATCTTTGCACATTGGCTGGTTTCTGGTTTGCCCTTGGTAGCATTGGCTCCATTGCTGGGATTACAGTTCGATTTGCCTTCAGATGTTTTGGGCATGTTGGCTCTATCTCTCTTGTTGGGGACCCCAGTGTTGTCTTGCATTGGAGCGATTGGCGCTGCCCTCACTTTGGGGTTGCGAGGGGGCGGTGTGTTGGTCGCTTTGTTGGTTCTGCCTTTGTTTGTACCTGTGCTGGTGTTTGGTGCTGGCGCAGTAGAGGCTTTGAACAGTGGTTTGGGTGCGCAAGCACATATTTCAATTTTGCTGGCGATGTTGTTGCCAGCTGTGTTTTTCAGCCCTTGGGCGTGCAGTGCGGCTTTGCGCATTGCCTTGGAATGAATAAATGACGATGCGCTGGTTCTATTACGCTGCTCCCCAAACCTTTTACGGTTTGGCAGGACGCTTATGGCCTTGGTTGGCGGCCTTGGCTTTGGCGCTGACCTTGGCGGGCTTGTGGGTGGGCTTTGCTTTAGCGCCTGCTGACGCGCAGCAAGGCGAGGGCTACCGCATCATCTTTGTGCATGTGCCCGCCTCTTGGATGTCCATGGTCATTTACCTTGCCATGGCTTTTTGGGCTGTGCTGGGCCTGACTTTCAACACCCGCTTGTCGGGCATGATGACCCGCGCTTTGGCGCCCACAGGCGCGATCTTTGCGTTTTTATCTTTGTGGACGGGTGCTTTGTGGGGCAAGCCCATGTGGGGTGCTTGGTGGGTCTGGGATGCACGTTTAACGTCCGAGTTGATATTGTTTTTTCTCTACCTTGGCTACATTGCGCTTACCTCGGCCATTGACGATGTGCGCCGCGCAGACCGCGCGGGGGCTTTGATTGCGATTGTGGGTGCCATCAATGTGCCCATCATTTATTTTTCGGTAAAGTGGTGGAACACCTTGCACCAAGGCGCATCGGTATCCCTGACACGCTCGCCCAGCATGGCGCAGTTGATGCTGTGGGGTATGTTGCTGATGGCCTTGGCCATGTGGGTTTACACCTTGGCCATTGTTTGCTACCGCGTTCGTACCCTCATCATCGAACGTGAACGTCATACCGATTGGGTGCAGGCTCTGCCTGAAGTTGCAGGAGCCAAAGCATGAGGTGGGAGAGTTGGTCAGATTTTTGGTTCATGGGTGGCTATGGCCTGTATGTGTGGGGCAGCATGGGCATGACTGCTTTGCTGCTGCTTGTGGAAATGGTGCAGGCCCGCCTGGCCCACCGCCGCGCCTTGGCGCTGGTGCGGGCTGAACAAAGCTTGGAGAACCCATGAGTCTGTCACCTCGACAAACCCGATTTGC
>CAMDIP010000053.1 GCA_945899335.1 Bordetella parapertussis | reverse complement strand
TGGGGTTGGGGAGATTGGCAGGCTCTTTGAATTCAAATTGAAAATCCGCTTCGGACAAAAGAGGCGCGATTTTTTCCATTCGATCCAAGGCCTTGACGCGACTTTGCGCTTGCTTTGCTTTGCTGGCTTTGGCTTTGAACCTGGCAATGAATTTTTGTAAGTGTGCAATCTTGTCTTGCTGCTTGGAAAAAGCATTTTGTTGCAAGGTCATTTGCTCAGCACGCATGTCTTCAAACTTGCTGTAATTGCCGCCGTAGCGCACCAGTTTTCCCGCATCTATATGCAAGGTGACATTGGTTACTGCGTCTAAGAACTCGCGGTCATGGCTGATCACCAATAAGGTGCCTTCATAGCGCTTTAACCAAGCTTCAAGCCAAACCAAAGCATCCAAGTCCAAGTGGTTGGTTGGTTCGTCTAGCAACAACAACTCAGTTGGGCACATCAAGGCACGTGCTAACTGCAAGCGCATGCGCCAACCACCTGAAAAACTGTTAACAGGCTTGTTCAGTTCAGAGGTCTTAAAGCCCAAACCTTGAATCAAAGCTTGCGCACGGGATGCGGCATCGTGCTCACCTGCATCATGCAAGGCCATGTATGCGTTGGCCATGCGTTCACCGTCGTCTGTGGCTTCTGCTGCAGTCACCTCAGCCCGTGCGGCTACCAACTCGGTGTCGCCTTCGATCACAAAATCGGTGGCGCTGGCATCGGTCTCAGGCATGTCTTGGGCCACTTGGCCCATGCGCCACTGGCTCGGAATATCAAACTCGCCAGAGTCTTCGGTCAAAGTTTTGTTGAGCAAGGCAAACAAGGACGACTTACCCGCCCCATTTCTGCCCACCAAGCCCACTTTTTCGCCTGGGTTCAAACTGACCGAGGTTTGGTCAAGCAAAATTTTTGCGCCGCGGCGCAAGCTGATATTTTTAAGAGTGATCATGCCAACAATGCCGATTGCGTGATCAGCAGTACCTGTGTATCGCCTGCACTGGTGTACAAGCCTGTAAATTCCAAATGCGGGAATGCCGCTATGAAGTGCTCGAATTCATTGCCAATTTCAAGCACCAAAATACCATCTTCTTTCATATATAAAGGCGCCACGCGAAGTAACTTGCGCATAAAGTCCATGCCATCGTGGCCACCAGCCAAGGCCAAGGCGGGTTCGGCTTGAAACTCAAGGGGTAGCTGCGCCATGCTTTGGGCGTTTACATAGGGCGGGTTGCAGACAATCAGATCGAACACGCCTCGTGCATTTTCTAAACCATCCGACGCAACAAGATGTACACGTTCTTGCAGCCCATGTCTTTGCACATTGATGGCGGCGACCGCCAAGGCATCAGCAGAAATATCCAAAGCCTGAACATCTAGTTGTGGGTAGGCAAGCGCGACCAACACTGCAAGACTGGCGCCCCCTGTGCATAAATCGAGAGCGTTGGTTGCATCTGGGTTGAGCCATGGGTCAATGCTGCCGTCAGCCAACACTTCAGCAATCAAGCTGCGCGGTATCAAGCAGCGCTCATCTACATAGAAAGACACGCCTTGCAGCCATGCTTCTTGGGTCAAATAGGCCAAGGGTTTGCGGGATTGAATGCGCTGGGTCAATAAACCAAGAACGGCTTGAACAGAAGCCTCTGGCAGGTCATCAAGCAGCGTTTGGGTATCTAAATCCAAAGGCTGGCCTAACTTCCACAGGACCAGCCAAGCGGCTTCATCGGCGGCTTGCAAAGTGCCTTGTCCAAAGCTCACCTGTGCATCTAGCAAGGCTTTGGCGCAGTTTTCAATCAATTCAGAAGTTGTCATGCGCTGGTGTGGCGCTGCAAGCCTTGCAAAATTCGCAGGTAAATATTTTTCAATGTGTCTATATCGCTCACGCGGACATGCTCATCAATTTTGTGGATGCTGTCGTTGGGGGGGCCTAGCTCGATAACTTGTGGACATATTTGCGCAATGAAACGTGCGTCGCTGGTACCACCTGTTGTGGACAGTTCGGTATCAATGCCGGTTTCAGCCTGAATGGCTTCTTGAACCACGCCCAACAAATTGCCAGGGATAGTGAGGAAAGGCAGCCCGCCCAAAGTCCATTTCAAGTTGAAATCCAGCTGGTGTTTATGTAACACGGCTTCTAGGCCTTGCTTCAATTCGTCGTCGGTTGATTCGGTGCTGAATCGAAAATTGAAATCAACCACCAATTCGCCGGGGATGACATTGTTGACACCTGTACCCGAGTGAATATTGCTCACTTGCCAGCTGGTGGGCTGAAAGAAATCATTGCCCTTGTCCCAACTGATGGCGGCTAATTCAGCCAAGGCAGGTGCGAACAAATGGATAGGGTTGCTGGCCAGTTGGGGATAGGCAATATGACCTTGCACGCCTTTGATGGTGAGTTTGCCACTCAGTGTGCCTCGGCGACCGTTTTTCACCATGTCCCCGATGCGATGGACCGCAGTGGGCTCACCCACAATGCACCAATCAATTTTTTCATCTCGCGCTTTAAGCCACTCCACCACTTTCACTGTGCCATCCACCGAGGGACCTTCTTCATCGCTGGTCAGCAAGAAAGCGATGGAAAAGCGAGGATGTGCCTCTTGTCTTAAAAACTCTTCGGTCGCAACCACCATGGCAGCCAAAGAGGTTTTCATATCACTGGCACCACGTCCAAATAACTTGCCATCCCTGTGGCTAGGGGTGAAAGGGTCTGTGGTCCATTTGTCTAAGGGGCCGGTAGGAACCACATCGGTGTGACCTGCAAACACCAAGGTGGGCCCTTTAGGTGAACAACGCTTGATCGCCCACAGATTGCTTACCCTGAAGTTGTCTGGACCAAAGTTCAAACGCTCTGATTCAAAATTGCAAGCGTTCAAACGCTCGCCCAAAACTTCTAAGCACCCCGCATCATCGGGGGTGACAGAGGGGCGAGCAATCAGTCGCTCAGTCAACTCAAGGGTGGCAGACATCTCAGTCTCGAAGTAAATCGTTCAAGCTGGTTTTGGCGCGGGTTTGTGCGTCCACGCGTTTGACAATGACGGCGCAGTAAAGGCTGTATTTGCCATCTGCACTGGGCAGGTTGCCCGAGACCACGACCGATCCAGAAGGCACCCGTCCATAGGTCACTTCACCTGTGGCGCGGTCGTAAATTTTGGTGCTTTGGCCGATATAAACACCCATAGAGATGACCGAATTTTCTTCGATGATGACGCCTTCAACCACCTCGGAACGTGCGCCAATGAAGCAGTTATCTTCAATGATAGTGGGGTTGGCTTGCACAGGCTCTAAAACACCACCAATGCCGACGCCTCCTGAGAGGTGTACGTTCTTGCCAATCTGAGCGCAAGAACCCACAGTGGCCCAAGTGTCGACCATGGTGTTTTCGTCCACATAGGCACCTATGTTGACGTAGCTGGGCATCAGGATGGCGCCTTTGGCAATGTAGCTGCCACGACGCGCCACAGCAGGCGGCACCACACGCACACCGCTGGCTTTCATTTGGGCTTCGTCCATGTTGGAGAACTTGGTTTGAACTTTGTCATAAAAGCCCAAGTCACCTGCCTTGACCACTGCGTTGTCTTTCAAGCGAAACGACAGCAGAACGGCTTTTTTGATCCACTGGTGGGTGGTCCATTGGCCCACAGCCTCACGGGTGGCCACGCGCAAGCGGCCTGAGTTGAGTTCGGCGATCACATGCTCAACAGCGTCGCTCAATTCTTTGGGGGCAGAGGATGGGCTGTATTGGGTGCGGTTTTCCCAAGCAGTATCAATAATGGTTTGCAGTTGTTGGCTCATGTGGATGGTGGGTAGTGGGATTGAACAAATTGAACGATACGTTGTGCTGCCTCAAGACATTCCTGAGGTTGTGCGACCAATGCCATGCGAATTCGGCCTTGGCCAGGGTTGACGCCGTTGACTTCTCGCGCCAAATAACGACCTGGCAACACAGTGACATTGTATTGAGCCAGCAATTCAACCGCAAAAGCCTCATCGTCACCACCAGGGACACCTGCCCAAAGGTAAAAACCCGCGTCAGGCAAAGCGACATCCAGCACTTGAGACAAAAGAGGGGTGATTTGGGCAAATTTTTCTCTGTACAGCGCACGGTTTTCTTCAACGTGAACTTCGTCATTCCAAGCCGCGACACTGGCTGCTTGCACCATGCCGCCCATGGCGCTGCCGTGGTAGGTGCGGTAGCGCAAAAAAGCCTCTATCAGCTTGGCGTCGCCCGCCACAAAGCCACTGCGCATGCCCGGTACATTGCTGCGCTTGGACAGGCTGGTGAAGCTGACCAAATTGCGAAAATCTGTGCGACCCGACAGCATCGCGGCTTCTAGACCACCAAGTGGCGGCTTATCGCCAAAGTAAATTTCGCTGTAACACTCATCGCTGGCCAACACAAAGCCGTATTTGTCAGAGAGCGCAAACAGTTTTTGCCACTCAGCCAAGGGCATCACTGCGCCGGTAGGGTTGCCTGGCGAGCAGACAAACACCAGTTGTGTTTTGGCCCACACAGCCTCAGGAACACTGTCCCAGTCCACTGCAAAATTATTTTCTGCTCGGCTGGCCACAAAAAAGGCTTGTGCGCCTGCCAGCAAAGCTGCGCCTTCATAAATTTGATAGAAAGGGTTGGGACAGACCACCCAAGCATCGGCTTGACCATTCAACACCGTTTGCGCAAATGCAAACAAGGCTTCGCGAGATCCATTCACCGGCAGCACTTGGTTGGCAGGCTCTGCGCTGACTTGGTAGCGGCGTTTGAGCCAGTCGCTGCAAGCCTGACGCAAGGCCAAACCACCGGCAGTGGCAGGATAAGCTGATAAAGCCTCCATATTTGCCGATAAAGCCTGCAAAACCAAGGCTGGTGCGGGGTGGCGAGGTTCGCCAATGCCAAGGCTGATAGCGGTTAAGTTTGGTTTGGGGATGACACCTGTAAACAAATGGCGTAAACGCTCAAAAGGATAGGGCTGAAGTTGGGCAAGGTGGGGATTCATGGCTGATATTATCGGGGTCTATGTACAGCTACCTCGACCCCAGCAAAGCCCAAGAATTCGCCATGGACCAGAAGCAGATGCTGCATTTGGCGCAAACCTTCCAAGACAGCTTGGAAAAAGACCTTGCTTCATTGCATTCTGCCTTGTCCAGTAAAGAAACCGAACCGGTTCAGCGCTTGCTGCACTCGCTCAAAGGCTATGTCACTTTTTTGTGTGGCCCCGACCTCAGCCAGCAGATGATTCAACTCGAAGCCATGAGCCGAGCCAAGCATTTGGCTGAACTCGCCATCGACATTGCCAAGGCCATTCCCCCCTTGCAAAACCTTTTAGCTGAAGTGGGTCAATGGATAGAAAAAGATTTAAAACCTGCTACCTGATTTTTTTATTCTTCAACGATTTAACCTTTAAAAGGGCTTTAGGTGCGTCTTAATTCGATCAAGCTCTCCGGTTTCAAGTCTTTCGCTGATCCGACAAATTTTTTATTGCCTGGCCAATTGGTCGGGGTTGTGGGGCCCAATGGTTGTGGTAAGTCCAACATCATTGACGCCGTGCGTTGGGTGCTGGGTGAGAGCCGTGCCAGCGAATTGCGTGGCGAGTCCATGCAAGATGTGATTTTCAACGGCACTACCAGCAGGAAACCCTCTAGCCGTGCCAGTGTTGAGCTGGTTTTTGACAACGCCTCGCACCGCGCAGGCGGACAGTGGAACCAGTTTGCTGAAATTGCCGTCAAGCGTGTGTTGACACGCGATGGCACCAGCAGTTACTACATCAATAACCAACCCGTGCGCCGCCGTGATGTGCAAGACGTGTTTTTAGGCACCGGTTTGGGGCCACGCGCATACGCCATCATTGGGCAAGGCACCATCAGCCGCATCATCGAATCCAAGCCTGAAGAGTTGCGTTTGTTTTTGGAAGAAGCTGCCGGTGTTTCCAAATACAAAGAACGTCGCCGCGAAACCGAAAACCGGCTGGGCGATACCCGCGAAAACCTCACACGCGTGGAAGATATTTTGCGTGAGTTGAACGCCAATTTGGAAAAACTCGAACGCCAAGCCGAGGTGGCTCAACGCTTCAAAGACCTGCAAAGCAAGTCCGCCCTTAAGCAACACCAGTTGTGGTTCTTAAAACGTGCAGAAGCTGAGGTCAGTCAAACCCAGTTGCAGCAACAAACCGAGCAAGCCAGCAATGCCTTAGAGGCCAAGACTGCCGACTTACGCGGTACCGAAAGTCAAATCGAAACGCTGCGTCAAGCCCATTACGATTCAGGCGAGCAAGTCAACCAAGCACAAGGCCAGTTGTACCAAGCCACCGCCGAGGTGGGTCGTTTAGAAGCGGAAATTCGTTTCGTGGTGGAAGGACGCCAACGGGCGCAAGAGCGCTTGCAGCAAATTCAAATGCAAATGGGTCAATGGTCTGCGCAAGCTGTGCAAGCCAGTGAGCAAACCCAAGCTTTGACCCTCGAGCAATCGCAGGCTCAAACCCTGCTTGAGAACAACCAGCAACAACGCCAGACCTTGGCCCAACAACAACCCGCCAGCGAACAGGGCTGGCGTGACGCGCTCAAAGCCTCACAAGACCAAGCGGCATTGGTGACCCAGGTGCAGCAGCACATCCAGGTGCTGGCCGCCGAGCAACGTGGCTTGCAAGACCAAATGCGCCAACTCGAACAACGGCAAAGCCGTTTGCAAGTGGACCAACACGCGCTTGCTGCGCCCGACAGCAGCCATGTCCAGCGTCTTGAGGCCCAATTGAACCAAGCGCAGCAGTCTGCAAGCCAGTTGTCGCAAGATCTGCAAACCTTGGAAGCCCAAACCCCGGGCTTAGACGAGGAACGTAAATCCGCACAAGCCAGCAGCAACCAACAATCGGCCACATTGGTGGAATTGCAAGCGCGTCACCAAGCCTTGACCGCATTACAAGAAAAACTGCGCACCGACGAGCGCTTGCTGCCTTGGTTGGCCAAGCATGGTTTGCAGAATTTAAAGCCTTTGTGGAACCGTGTGCATGTAACCTCAGGTTGGGAACAGGCTTTTGAAGCAGCATTGCGTGAACGATTGGCAGCTTTAGAGGTCAGCAAGCTCGACAGTGTTAAATCCTTCGCGTCCGATGTCCCCTTGGCAAAGCTGAGCTTTTACAGCCCCGCTGTGGCCACCAGTACTGCCAAATCTTCCAGCTTGTCGCCGCTTTTGGACCAATTGAAAGTCGATGACGCAGCCCTCAAGAGCTTGTTGGCGGATTGGTTAACGGGTTGCTACACCGCCCCCAACTTAGATGCCGCAATGGCTTTGAGAGAGAAGTTGCAAGCTGGCGAACATATCTTTATTCCCCAAGGCCATGCCGTTGGTTTGTACAGTGTTCATTTCTACGCACAAGACTCTGAACAAGCAGGTTTGCTTGCCAGGGCGCAGGAAATTGAAAACCTCGACAAGCAGATCCGTGCGCAGTCTTTGATTGCGCAAGAAGCCAAATCGCAACTCAGCCGTGCCGAGTCTGCTGCTTCTCAAGCGGCCAGCCAAAGAATGCAACTGCGTCAACAGTCCTCCGAGGCGCAGGCCAAGGTTCATGCGCTGAATGTCGATGTGCTTCGCTTGCAACAACAAGCCCAGCAGGTGAGCGAGCGCCAAGGGCAATTGGCGTCTGAACTCACTGAACTCCAAACCCAATCCGTTGCGCTTGAACACAAGCAGCAAGCCTCTCACGCTAAATTTGAAGAGCTTGACTTGCAGTTAGCGCAAACCCAAGAGCGCCATGCCCAATTGCAAGATGAATCTTTGACTAAGGAAAAAGAATTTCAAAGCTTGCGCGAGTCTTTGCTACAAACCGATAAGCAAAGCCAAGAGGCTGAATTCCAGGTTCGCAGCTTGCAAGCCCGTCAGCAAGAGTTGCAGCGCACCCAAGACACGGCAGCCCAGCAAATTGAAACGTTAAACAACGAACAAAGCCGGCAACAAGAAGAGCTCAATGTATTGAGCGACACCACCGCACGTGCTGGTTTGCAAGACGCTTTGGCTTTGCAACTTGAGCGCGAAACCTTGTTGGCCAGCAAACGCAATGAATACGATGACTTGACCAACCGTTTGCGTACCAGCAACGAAGAAAGACTCAAGATCGAGCACCAACTCGAACCTTTGCGCCAACGCATTGTGGACACCCAACTCAAGGCGCAAGCGGCTCGCCTGGGGTTTGAGCAGTACGACCAGTTATTGCAGGACGCACAAACAGACCTAGCCGCAGTCGCTGCCAGCATCGAGCAAGATTCGGTCAAGTTGG
>CAMDIP010000052.1 GCA_945899335.1 Bordetella parapertussis | reverse complement strand
ATGTAGAGCGAAATCTCCTTGTCAGGATTTTCACTCTCCAAAAAAAGCAACTGCGCAACGATCAAATTGGCTGTGTGGTCATTGACGGGACCCACCAAAAAAATAACTCGTTCGCGCAACAAACGCGAGTAAATGTCGTAAGCGCGTTCGCCCCGGCCGCTGGTCTCGATGACGACTGGGACCATGCCCAGTGCTTGTGTATCTAATGCGCTCATTGCGTTTCTCCGGCCTGTTTAGGCTTGTTGTCCCATTAATTCATCAAAGCTGATGGCTTTCTCATTGACTTTAACCAGCGAGAAGACGTAGTTGGTGACGTTTTGCTCAATCACAATGCCTTCCACCTCGGCCATGCGGCGGTTGTCACTGTAATACCAACGCTGCACCTCGACAGGCTTTTCATAGCTGGCAGACAGTTCTTCCACATGGGCTTTGATTTGGTCTGGGGTGGCTTGTAAGCCATGCTGGCGTACCAACTCGGAGACGACCAAGCCCATGCGCACACGGCGCTCGGCCTGCGGCTTGAACACATCTTCAGGGATAGGCGCTTTGTCAGCGTCTTTGATGCCGCGTTGTTTCAGTTCTTCACGGGCGCCTTGCACCATGCGATCGAGTTCAGCTTGCACGATAGAGTTTGGCAAGTCGAGTTCTGCGTGCTCGACCAAAGCATCCAGAGCTGCCTGTTTGTTGCGCCCGAGCAAGCGGAACTTCACTTCGCGCTCGAGGTTGCCGCGGATATCGGCACGCAAACCTGCGACGGAGGCATCAGCAGAACCCAGAGACTTGGCCAACTCGTCAGTGACTTCTGGCAAATGGCTGGCTTCAAGCTTTTTCAAGGTCACCATGAAGTCGGCGGTTTTACCAGCCACTTCACGGCCTTGGTAGTCGGCGGGAAAAGCCAAGGGGAAGGTCTTGCTCTCGCCGACCTTCATGCCTTTGACCGCAGCTTCAAACTCTTGCAGCATCTGGCCTTCACCCACCGCAAACTGGAAGTCTTGGGCCCGGCCACCATCGAAAGGTTCGCCGTCAATCTTGCCTTCGAAATCCACCGTCACGCGGTCATCGGTATCGGCTGTCGAGTCGAGTGAGCGCTGGGCATAGGTGCGGCGTTGTTTACGCAAAATTTCAATTGTCTTGTCGATGGCTTCATCGGTGACATCGGCCTGCAATTTGTCAACGGTGACCTGTGCCAAGTCTTGCATCTTCACTTCAGGGTACACCTCGAAGATGGCGTCAAATGCCATTTCACCTTCAGTGGCTTGCTCTTTTTCGCTGATACGGGGTTGGCCGGCCACGCGCAACTGGGCTTCCGTGGCGGCTTGGTTGAACGCCTCACCCACTTTGTCGTTCATGACTTCGTAATGCACCGAATAACCGTAGCGCTGCGCCACGATGTTCATGGGGACTTTGCCTGGGCGAAACCCGTCAATCTTGACTTGGCGAGCCAGTTTCTTCAAACGAGCATTGACTTCGTTTTGGATCACAGTGGCCGGCAACGTCAAAGTTATTTTACGTTCCAATTTTTCCAAGGTTTCAACATTCACGGCCATGAGGTTTCTCCATATCTAAACATAAAAGCGCAGGGCTTTGGGCAGGCATTGGTGCGCGGGGGGGGACTCGAACCCCCACAGTATTGCTACCGTCAGGACCTAAACCTGGTGCGTCTACCAATTTCGCCACCCGCGCGGGATTGAAAAAAAGCAATGGGCGGTGTGACTGAACATACCGCCCATCTGAAATCGGTCAAGGCGAAATTCTACCCGCCCCGGCTTCAGACAAAGATGCGCTTAACGCTTGACCCTGAACCAAGCGGCGTACATGGCAGGCAAAGCCAGCAAAGTCAGCATAGTCGCCACGATCAAGCCGCCCATGATGGCCACGGCCATAGGCCCCCAAAACACGCTGCGTGAAAGCGGAATCATCGCCAACACTGCCGCCGCTGCAGTGAGCACAATGGGTCGTAAACGCCTGACAGCAGACTCGACAATGGCATCCCATGCAGGCACACCATTGGCGCGGTCTTGCTCGATTTGGTCGATCAAAATGACCGAGTTGCGCTGAATCATGCCCATCAGGGCAATCACCCCGAGTAAAGCAACAAAGCCAAAGGGTCGTTCAAGCGTCAGTAAAGCCAAGGCAACACCAGCAATGCCCATTGGTCCTGTGAGAAACACCAGCAAGGCGCGGCTAAAGCTTTGCAACTGCAGCATCAGCAAGGTGAAGGTGACAAACAACATCAAGGGTAGGCCTGCAGCGATGGAGGCCGAGCCTTTGGAGCTTTCCTCGACCGCCCCTGCCACATGGATACGGTAATCAGCGAATCCGTCAGCAGCCCATTGCTTCTCCAAATTTTTCAATTCGGGCAACAACTGCGCGGTGACAGTGGCTCCTTGCAAGCCTTCCACGATATCGGACTGAACGGTGATGGCGTAGTCGCGGTTCTCCCGCCACATCACCCCTGGCTCCCAAGTGAACTGCGGTTTGGCGACTTGCAACAGCGGCACCGATTTGCCCGAGGCGGTGGGCACATAGGCGTTACCCAGATCAGTGATGGCTTGTCGCTCAGTTTGCGGTTGGCGCAACACGATGTCGATCAATTGATCACCTTCGCGGAACTGACCCACCGTGGTGCCGCTGAGCAAAACACGTGAGGCCTGCGCGATCGACTGACTGGTCACGCCCAATGCGCGGGCCTTTTCTTGATCGACCGCCAAACGGATGACCTTGATGGACTCGTTCCAGTTGTCGTTCACGCCTCGGGTATTGGCGTTGGTTCGCATCACTGCCTTGACCTCGTCAGCCCGTAAACGCAGGGTATGGGGGTCGGGGCCGGCCACACGAAACTGCACGGGGAATGGCACAGGCGGGCCATTGGGCAATAACTTCACGCGGGCCCTTACCTCGGGAAATTCTTTGGCCATGATGGCGGGCAGGGCAACGCGCAGGCTTTCACGCAATTTCAAGTCTTTGGGTTGGATGATGAATTGCGACACATTGCTTTGCGGAAAGACTTGGTCCAAGGGCAGGTAAAAACGCGGCACACCAGAGCCCACCCATAAACTGACCGACTCCACGCCAACGGTCGCCAACAAGCGCTTTTCCACTTGAAGACTCAACGCTTCATTGGCGGCGACACTGGTGCCCTCTGGAAACCAAATGTCCATCATGATTTCGGGGCGGCTTGAATCGGGAAAGAACTGCTGCTGAACTTTACCCATGCCGAATATGCCCAGCGCAAACGTCAAAATGGTGGCGCCTATGGTGAGCCAGCGGTGCTTGACGCACCAGTTCACTGTGCGACGAAAGGTGTTGTAGAAGGCTGAGTCAAACATTTCTTGCGGCGCACCACCCGCAACATGCGGTTTGACCTTGAGGATGAGGGTTCCCAAATAAGGCACAAAAAACACCGAGACCCACCAACTTAGCAGCAAAGCAATTACGGTGACGGCAAAGATCGCAAACGTGTACTCACCTGTCACCGATTTGGCCAAACCAATCGGCAAGAAACCCGCTGCTGTGATGAGGGTGCCGGTCAGCATGGGCATGGCCGTCACCTCGTAGGCAAAAGTGGCGGCGCGAACTTTGTCAAAGCCCTCTTCCATTTTGCGCACCATCATCTCCACCGCAATGATGGCGTCGTCCACCAGCAAGCCCAAAGCGATGATGAGCGAGCCCAGCGATATCTTGTGCAAACCAATGCCGAGGTAATACATGGCCAAAAATGTCATGGCCAGCACCAAGGGGATGGTGATACCCACCACCAAACCGGGGCGCATATCGATGTACCAACCAAAGCGACCGCCCTTGTGCCAACCCAAAGACACAAAGCTGACCGCCAACACAATCAGCACAGCCTCGATCAAGACACTGACAAATTCACTGATAGAACGTTCTACCGCCTTGGGTTGGTCTTGCAACTGAACCAATGTCACGCCATGGGGCAAGTTGGATTGAATTTTTGCTGTTGACGCACGTAAGGCTTTGCCCAAGGCAATGATGTCGCCACCCTTGCCCATGGATACACCCAAAGCCACGACTTGCTTGCCTTGAAAGCGCACCTTGACGGACGCTGGGTCCACATAGCCGCGCTGAATCTGGGCGATATCGCCCAACTTGATTTGCTGCCCCGAAGCGCCACGAATGGGCATGGCTTGAAGTTGTTCAATCTCTTGGAACTGACCTTGAACACGGATTTGCACCACGTCCAAAGGGGTTTGCATGGTGCCGGCACTTTCCACCGCGTTTTGCTGCCCGAGTTGCGCCAGCACCGCATTCAAGTCCAAGCCGAGTTGGGCCAAGCGCTTTTGCGGAATTTCAATGTAGATTTTTTCGTCTTGGGTGCCAAACAACTCCACTTTGTAGACATCGGTCACGCGCAGCAATTGCTGCCTGACATCATCGGCGATGTCACGGATTTCAGCCATGGAAAAACCTTGGGCTTCGATGGCATAAATCACGCCATACACATCACCAAAATCATCATTGAAAAATGGACCGACTACACCTTGCGGCAAGGTCTGGCGCATGTCGCTGACTTTTTTGCGAACCGTGTACCAGACGTTGGCCACATCAGCGGCTTTGGAGTAGTCTTTGATCTGAAAAATGATTTGCGACTCGCCCGGTTTGGAGTAGCTGCGAATCTTGTCGGCAAATGGCGCCTCTTGAAGGGTGCGCTCTAGTTTGTCGGTGATTTGTTCCGCCACTTGCTGGGCGGTAGCGCCTGGCCAATAGGTGCGAATCACCATGGCACGAAAGGTGAACGGCGGGTCTTCGTCTTGTCCTAACTGGAAATAGGCAGTCACACCCAAGACCATCAGCACCACCATTAAGTAGCGGGTAAGGGCTGGGTGCATGAGCGCCCACAGGGACAGGTTAAATCCCTTTTTGTCTTCGTGCAGGCCGCTCATGGTTTGGTGCCAACTGGCTGAAACAGGGTGACTTTTTGTCCCGGCGAGAGCACATGCACACCCGCCACCACCACTTGCTGACCGGCTTGCAAGCCGCTGTTGACCACCGCTTCATTACCGTCAGCGGTGGTGACTTGAATTTCTTGGGATTTCACCGTCATGGTGGCCATGTCCAACACCCACACCATGGTCTTGCCACCCTCTTGCCTCAGGGCACTGGTGGGGAGTTTGATTTTTTGAATGCTGGCGGTTGGGCTGGGCTCCATGCTGACCGTGACTGTGCTGCCCAATGGCGCAGTCACCGGTCCTGTCAAAGCCACACGAACGCTGAAAGTGCGGGTGACGGGGTCTGCGCTGGCGCCAATTTCGTACACCGAAGCTTTGTGCTGTTCTTCACTGCCCCAAAACTTTACTTGCACGCTTTGGCCACGCTGCAGGCTTGCCACTTTGTCTTCAGGGACCGCAAACAGTACATCCCGTGGGCCGTCTTGTGCCAAACGCAGCACCGGCATGCCCGCACTCACCACCTGCCCCGCTTCGGCTTCGATGCCAGTCACAACGCCTGCTTTGTCGGCCACCAACTTGCTGTAGCTCACTTGGTTGGTTTGTGCAGACAACTGCGCCTGCGCTTGGTCGACTTGGGCTTGCGCAGCTTTGAGGGTGGTTTCGCGTCGCTCTAACTCGGCGCCGCTGATGAACTCTTTGTCACGCAGCTCTTTGTATCGCTTGTAATCGGCAGCCGCCAAATCGCGGTTGGTGATGGCTGCATTGATTTGTGCGCGGGCGGCATCCACGGTTAAGCGGTAATCTTGGGCATCGATCTCTGCCAGCAACTGACCTGCCTTGACACGTTGCCCCAACTCCACATGCCTTGCGACCAATTTACCGCCTACGCGAAAGCCCAAGCGCGACTCGATACGCGCTTTGACCTCGCCTGCGTACTCGGTGGCGCTTCCCAAGGCGGTTTCCCCCACTTGGATGACCTTGACGGAACGCACCGGTTCTTGGGTGGCAGGTGGTGGGGAGCAAGCCGCCAGCCCCATCAAGGTGGCAAGCAAAAAAAGTCGGGATAAATGCGGCATGACAAGGCTTTCTTTGGAAAATATTAATGACTGACCGGTTAGTAACCTAATTCTACAACCTTGGTGTGTCAAGCGACAATTAAAAAATCATGTCGGCTGTAGACCATTACGAAAACTTCCCTGTCGCCTCTTGGCTGTGCCCCGCGCACTTGCGCCCAGCGGTGGTGGCTATTTACCACTTTGCCAGAACAGCTGACGATATCGCTGACGAGGGAGACGCCGATGCCCACAGCCGCTTGGCAGGCTTGTCAGCCATGCAAGCAGACCTGCTGGCCTGCACCACCACGGGCCATGTCAGCACCCAATGGCCGCAGGTTTTCACGCCATTGGCTGCGCAAATACGCCAACACGCCATCCCCTTACAACCCTTGCTCGACCTGCTCGACGCATTTACCCAAGATGTGAACTACACCCAGACGCAGCGGCGCTACGCCTCGCGTGAGGAACTGCTGGACTACTCTCGCCGATCGGCCAACCCCATTGGCAGGTTATTGCTGCATTTGTATGGCGTCAACGACAGCGCTTCATTAGCGCAAAGCGACGCCATTTGTTCGGCCTTGCAACTCATCAACTTTTGGCAAGACTTGAGCGTCGATATTCCACGCGGCAGGCATTACCTGCCCGACAACGCGACACTGCAGGAAGAAACCACTTTTGCCCGCGCCTTGATGCGTCAAGGCAGCCCCCTGGTACACACCTTGCCAGGGCGTGGGGGCTGGGAGCTGCGTCTGGTGGTGCAAGGGGGGTTACGGGTGCTGGACAAGCTTGAAGATGTGGACGCCTTCCTGCACCGCCCTGTGCTCAAGGGCCTCGACTGGCTGAGTGTGGCTTGGCGAGCCGCTGGGATGTGAAAAAGACCCCATGCAAGCTGTCTTGCAGGGCCGGATGCCACAATCGCCACCATGACGCCGCAAGACTATGTTCAACAAAAAGCCGCAGCTTCAGGCAGCAGTTTTTATTACGCTTTTTTATTTCTCCCACCGCACAGGCGGGCTGCCATCACCGCTTTTTATGCGTTTTGCAGAGAGGTTGACGATGTCGTTGACGAGGTACTCGACCCCTCGGTGGCAGCCCAAAAACTGCATTGGTGGCAAATGGAGGTGCAAAGCAGTTTTGCTGGTAATGCCCAGCATCCGGTGATGAAAGCCTTGATGCCCCTGACTGCTGACTTTGGCATCACCGCCCAACACCTGCAAGATGTGATTGCAGGTTGCCAAATGGATTTGAACCAAACACGCTATCTAGACTTTGCCGGCCTGCAACGCTACTGCCATTTGGTGGCCGGTGTGGTGGGCGAAGTGGCAGCGCGTATTTTTGGGCAAAGCCAAGAGGAAACCACCCACTATGCCCACCAATTGGGCTTGGCGTTTCAACTCACCAACATCGTCCGCGACGTAGGCGAAGACGCTTTGCGAGGGCGTATCTACCTGCCGGTAAACGAGTTGCAGCAGTTCGAGGTGAGCGCCAAAGATATTTTGGAGCGACGCGACAGCCCCGCTTTCCAAGCCTTGATGTCGTTCCAATACGAACGTGCCCAAGGCCTTTACGAGAAAGCCTTGGCCGCATTGCCTCAAGCCGATTGGCGCAGCCAAAAACCTGGCCTGATGATGGCGAGCATCTACCGAACCTTGCTGGTGGAAATCCAAGCAGCGGGCTTTCCCGTGCTGCGCCAACGTGTGGCGCTCACGCCTTTGCGCAAGTTTTGGTTGGCTTGGAAAATGCAGGCCTTGGGGCGTTTTTGACCCGCGTGACCATCATCGGTGGCGGCTGGGCCGGCTTGGCCGCTGCAGTGCGCGCAACCCAACAAGGCTTTGCGGTGCGCCTGCTCGAAGCCGCCCCGCAATTGGGCGGTCGTGCCAGACGGGTGGTTCATGAAGGGCTGTCCTTGGACAACGGCCAGCATATTTTGATCGGTGCTTACCGAGATACCTTGCAGCTTTTACACACAGTGGGCGTCGCTACCGAAGCCACTTTGTTGCGCTTGCCCTTGCATTTAAAACGCGGGGATGGTCAGGGGCTTGCACTAGCCTCTTTACCCGCACCGCTGAACCTTTTAGTGGGCGTCTGCATGGCAACTGGTTGGTCTTTTTCAGACAAACTGAGCTTGCTGCGCGTAGCATCACGCTGGCATACCCAAGGGTTTGTATGCGATGCGCGGATGACGGTGGCGCAACTGTGCCAAGGCCTGACGCCAAAGGTCATGCAAAAACTGATAGAGCCCCTTTGCGTTTCTGCTTTGAACCTGCCAGCCGAAGACGCCAGTGGCCAAATTTTTCTGACCGTGCTGAAAGATGCGCTGTGGTCGGGCAAAGGCAGCAGCGATATGTTGCTGCCCAAGGTGGATTT
>CAMDIP010000051.1 GCA_945899335.1 Bordetella parapertussis | reverse complement strand
TATGGTCGGCCCTCTGCTTCTCGCGAAGAGGTCGAGCAAGCCGCACGTGCAGCACGCATCCATGACTTTATTGTGTCCACCCCCTTGGGTTACCAAACCATGGTGGGAGAACGGGGCTTGAAGTTGTCCGGCGGTGAAAAACAACGTGTTGCGATTGCACGAACCTTACTTAAAAATCCGTTCATCTTGATTTTTGACGAAGCCACATCTGCACTAGACAGTAGCAATGAGCGTGCTATTCAGTCGGAGTTGCGGGAAGCGGCAAACAACAAAACCACCTTGGTCATCGCCCACCGACTCTCGACTATCGTTGATGCGCATGAAATCATCGTGCTGGATCAAGGCGTCATTGTGGAGCAGGGTACACATGCGCAGTTGCTCGAAGTGCAAGGTGCGTATGCCCGCATGTGGTCAATGCAACAAAGCCAAGAAGAGCAAGCGCCTTAGGGGAGTTCGGCGTTTTCATCTGGGGCATTGTTTTCACGCGGACCCACCATGCCAAGTTTTGACTTAAGCGATTGCGGCTCATTTTGAATCAGCCCTGCGTAGATGGTGGTGTTGGCCAAGACTTTTTTGACATAGTCGCGGGTCTCGCTAAAGGGAATGCATTCAGCCCAAGCTGCGCCCTCCATCTCCGGACCATTGCGCCAACGCCTTGGACGGCTGGGACCGGCGTTGTAGGCAGCAGCAGCCATGGGCATAGAGCCCTGAAAATTATCTAAGACCAATTTAAGGTAATGCGTTCCAATGGCAATATTGGTTTTGCGCTGTTGCAGTTGTTCAGTGCGAAAATTTTTCATTCCCATTCGCTTGGCCGTCCATTTGGCGGTCGCAGGCATGACCTGCATCAACCCCGACGCGCCCACGCTGGACCTCGCGTCCAAAATAAATCGGCTTTCTTGCCGCATCAACCCATACACATACGCCGAGTTCAGGCCAATGCTGTTGGCGACTTCCACGACATCTTCTCTGAAAGGCATGGGGTAGCGTTGCAACACATCCATTTGGACACTGCGCTCACTGGTGTTGATGCACCTGTCCCATATGGCTTGGTCACACGCCAATTGGGCTGCCGCCAGTCGCTCACGTTCATTCAGGCGACCACGTTGTCCAGCGCTGTCAACCAGCCCTGTAGCGTAATTCCACTCACGAACACCATCTTGTCGCAAGCCAATTTTGATAGCGTACAAAGCGCGCTGCAGCAAGGGGTTGGCCTTTGCAGCCGCTGTTTCTTGAGGTTGAGGCGGAAGTGGGCGGGGCGGCGTTGTGATTTTTTTTCCAAGCTCTTCACTCGCTAACTGTTCATAAAAGCCTTGTGGCCCTGCGATGCTTTGCAATGCGCTCAAGGCTTTTCCTGTGGGAGGCGAAGCGACTGATTGCTGAGCCATCAAGGCACGAGCTCGCCAATAAACCCAAGCGGGGTCTTTTTGGGCAGCAGGACTCATGGCGTCCACCGCAGATTGAATAGCAGTCCAGGCAGGTGTTTTGCCAGCTCGCAATGCAGCTCGCACCTTCCAAGCCAACATGTCATCGCTTAAATTGGTAGGGCTTGCATTGGCAAAGTAGGCCAAGGCTTTGTCATCCAATTGCTGTGCAGCCTGTTTGGCAATCACTCCCCAGACCCATTGTTTTTCCTCGCTGCTTAAAGACGAAGCTGATTTACTTTGCAGCAACTTGATGGCGTTGTCGTGGTCTGTGGTGGCTGCTTTGATCACCGCCAAGGTTATCCAATCAGAAGACTCTGCCCCCATATTGGAAGCACGCTGTGATAAAAATCTTCCCCCATTTGCAAAGAGTTCATCCACCACAGACATATTGTGGTCAGAGACCAACTTCAAAGCGTCTCTGGTGGGTACTTTGCGGTTGCTCTCAACCGATAACCGTGCTTTGAGCCAAACATCTTCAGGGTTGAATTTGTGCTGTTTGAGCAGTTGAGAGACCGCATAAGTACAACCTTCATCGGACTGCTTAAGGCTCAACCAAGTGCGGCGAATGTCTTCAATGGCAGAGGAGCCTGCATTCAGGTCCTTTTGTTGAACTTCAAGAAGTTTGGCGTAGCACTCGATTTCCTTATCGTCATGCATTCGGTAGAGGGTGTACTCGCGTTCAAACTGCGTCCACTCGCGTCGCTCGCCAAGCAGCAGCAACCAATCGTTGCGCATCCTGTCTTCTTGGTAGGTGCCGGCATAGCGCTGAAGAAAACTTTTGATCTCATGGTCTGAAGCGTCGCCCAGTCGGATACGCAGTTCCCAAAAAGCTGCCCACGGTTCTAGCAAATGCCCTTTGGCTTGAGGCAACAATGCGGCCAGTCTTTTACGGTCACCTTTTTGAAAGGCTTGCGACATATCGATGAACACCGCATCGGCAGCATCGGCAGACTTGCTGGGCTGTGCAGGCTTGGCAGGGGTTTTGTGTTTATTGCCTGCGTTTACCGCCATCATGCAAGCCATCAGTAGGATGCAACTGGCAATTCGAATAAATAATAGAGGCATGACACAATCAATCAACTAACAGGATGGTTGGATTCTCCCATGGACAAAAAAGCCCTGCGCCAAGAATTGATTCAAACAAGACTGCAAATGCCTGACAGAGAACGTCGTGCTGACCTGCTGCAAAGAGTCATGCGCATTTGGTTGTTCGATCAACCGCATACGGTCATTGGAGCTTATTGGCCTATCAAGGGGGAGTTTGATCCCTTGCCCGCATTGCACCGATGGAAAGAAGATGGGGAATTGCTAGACCATCCCCTGCGCCGGCGCATTGGTTTGCCCGTCATGGACAAGCAGACCAAAACCCTGACTTTTCATTCGTGGTACCCAGGTTGTGCCATGGAAGAAGATGCCTACAACATCCCCAAACCCAAGGACACAGAAATCCTTCAACCCACCTTGCTCTTTGTGCCATGCGTGGGCTATGGGCCCGGTGGCTACCGTTTGGGGTATGGCGGTGGTTTTTATGACCGCACCTTGAATCAAATAGAGCCTAAGCCCTACACCGTCGGTTTGGGCTTTACCCATGGTTTTTTATCCGACTTCATCCCTGAGTCTCATGATGTGCCCTTGAACGCTTTGCTGAATGAAAACGGCGTGGTGTGGCCAATGTCTTAAGGTTTTTGGATGGCGCGACCTAAATCTGCAACACACGACCTCAAGCGAGAAGAGATTTTGGAGGTGGCCGCAAGCTGTTTTGCGGCTTCGTCCTATCCGTCAGCCAGCATGAATGATTTGGCCCAAGCTTTGGGTACGTCCAAAGCGCGGCTCTACCATTACTACGACAGTAAGCAGTCCATACTTTTCGATTTACTCGATCGCTATACCCTGCTTTTGCTGGAATTAGTGGCAGAGGTTCAAGCCCAAGGTATTCAATCCAAGCGCAGTCCCCAAGAGACAGTTCACAGCGTGGTCAAACGGTTTTTGCAAACCTACGAAAGCTCTGCAACCCGCCATATTGCTTTGTTGCACAGCACCCAATTTCTCAGTGAAATACAGCGCGGCTTGGTGGTTGAACGCCAGCGCCAAGTGGTCAGCGCTTTGGGTGATATGTTGGGCAAAGCCTACCCAAGTCGTGTTCATGCGCAAAATAAAATCCCCCTGACCATGATGCTGTTTGGCATGATCAATTGGACCTTCACTTGGCTCAGACCTCAGGGGCCACTCAGTTACGATGCGTTTGCTCAAGAGGTCATTGACACCTTAGAAAACGGTTTTCATTCAAGCGCTAGCTAAGTTCGAGGAAAAATATGTCTAAAGCATTTGCCAGTCAAAGCGATTTGACCGATAAACACATCAGCTTTACCCAACTCAGCCCACACTGCTGGGCCTATACCGCAGAGGGCGACCCCAATTCGGGTGTCATCATTGGTGATAAGTACATCTTGGTGAGCGACGCCACGGCCACGCCTTTGATGGCCAAAGACCTGATCGCCAAGATCCGCACTGTGAGCGACAAGCCCATCAAATATGTGTTGCTGACCCACTACCACGCGGTGCGTGTGTTGGGTGCCAGTGCCTATGTGGCCGAAGGTGCGACAGAAGTGATAGCCAGCAAGGGCACTTACGATTTGATTGTGGAACGCGGCGCTGAAGACATGCAAAGCGAGATGGACCGCTTCCCCCGTTTGTTTCGTGGTGCCGACAGCGTGCCAGGCCTCACGTGGCCGACCATGGTGATTGGTGACGGCAAGCCTGGGCGACAGGGCAGTTTGCGTATCGATTTGGGTGGTGTTCAAGTCGATATTTGGCACCCAGGCGCAGGCCACACACGCGGCGACACCATCGCCTGGGTCGAGGCCGAAAAAGTCTTGTTCAGCGGTGACTTGGTGGAGTATTTGGCAGGTGTTTACACCGGAGATGCACACTTGGTCGAGTGGCCTGCCACCTTGGAGGCTTTGCGGGGTTTGCAAGCAGAGGCGATTGTGCCGGGGCGTGGCGAAGCCATGCGTGGCAATGCCGATGTGAACAAGGCTTTGGATTACACCAAGCTATGGGTAGAGACCTTGTACAAATGCGGACAAGAGGCGGTGGCACAAAAAATGGATTTGAAGTCAGCCATGGCCCATACCCGCCAACACATGGACCCCGTGTTTGGCCAAGTGTTTATTTACGAACACTGTTTGCCGTTTGATGTGAGCCGTGCTTTTGATGAAGCCAGTGGCATTGCGCATCCGCGCATCTGGACCGCAGAGCGCGACAAGCAAATGTGGGCTGCGTTGCAAGCTTGATTCAAGAGGGTTTGACTTTGGCCAAAGCCCGCAGATCAGCTTCATAAGTTTTGAGTGTTTTCACCGTAAATTCTCTTTGCGTTGCACTGGTGGTGTTGTGCAACTGCGCTGCCGCTTCGCAGTTGATGGTTTTTCGCATCTCGGCGTATTCACGATAAACCTCATCGGGTGACTGCAGCAAGCTGCGGTTCAGCAGGGCAATGCTTTCTTGCTGTGCTGAAGCCAAGCCTTGTTGTGATTTGGCGATGCGATCCAAGGTGCTGACCGTGTCTTGCTGACGCCTTAGGCGTTCGCCCCAACTCTTAGGCAAGTCAAACTGGGACTCTTTTGCCATTTGCTTGACCAAAGCTTTTTGCTTTTTGTCCAAGCGGTCATACAAACGCTCTGCGTTCTCTATCCCCTTGTCGGTCTGCACCTGCAACTGAGCGTCAGCACTGGCGTCAAGTTTCCATTCTTTGCGGTAATCCTTGTTGTCTTTCTCATACCGATGCTCTAGCCGCTGAATTTGAGCAGGCGTTAACTTCAAGGCCAAGCGGGCAATGCCAGGCGACATTTGTTGCGACAGTGGAGCGAGCGTGTCTTTGAACTCGTCCACCAGCGCACAAATTTGCGAACCCGTTATTTCATTTGGTGCCAACACCGCCATTTTTTGTAAAACATCTGCATAGACAGGCAGTTGCTGCTGGCGGTGCCACTGATGCAGCACCTGTAAATCTGAACGCAACTGCTTGTCTTGCTCCGAGCTGAGGTCTAAATGAGGATTGAACCATGTGAATATCAACAAGCTGGGTGCTTGGTTGTAACCAGTCACCACAAAGCTGCAAGCACTGAGGCAGGCAAACAAGCCCAAAGCCAACAGTTTGGGGCCCAGACCAGAGCGGGTTCGAAGCTGATTGATAATCTGAGCAACACGAGAAAGCAAGTTCATGGCATTTGTTGATGTGGTGGTCATGGCAGCGGGCAAGGGCACCCGCATGAAGAGCAGTATGCCCAAAGTTTTACACCGTTTGGGGGGTAGGGCTTTGTTGCAGCACGTGATTGACACCGCTGGGCAACTCCAAGCCAGAAGAGTTGTTGTCATCACCGGCCATGGTGCTGAACAGGTCGAGGCTAGCTTAAAACATATCGCCCATGTGCAATGTGTGCGCCAAACTCCCCAACTCGGCACGGGTCATGCCATGCAACAAGCGGTACCCGTACTCGCTGATGATGGCGTCACCTTGGTGCTCTCCGGTGATGTGCCATTGATTCAAGCCGACACCCTCAGCGCCTTGCTGACGATGTGCGACGGCCAGCACTTGGCCTTGCTGACGTTGCAAACCCCCACACCCACGGGCTATGGCCGCTTGGTGCGCAACGCTCAGGCGCAAGTGCAGGCCATTGTGGAAGAAAAAGACGCCACACCCGAGCAACGCCTTATTCAAGAAATTTACAGCGGCATCATGGCCGTTCCCACCCGTTTGCTGCGTACTTGGCTGGCTCGCTTGGACAACCACAATGCCCAAAAAGAGTTTTACCTGACGGACGTGGCGAGGTTTGCCGTGGCTGATGGTTGCCAAGTGCAGGCGCACTGCATCACCGATGCATGGCAGGTGGAAGGCGTGAACAACCCTGTGCAATTGGCCTCACTTGAATGCGCTTACCAGCACATGCAAGCACAGCGATTGATGCTCGATGGTGTGCGCTTGGCCGACCCTGCACGATTTGATTTGCGCGGCAGCCTCATCTGTGGCCAAGATGTGGAGATTGATGTGAACTGCGTGTTTGAAGGTGTTGTCAGCTTGGGCGATGGTGTGCGCATAGGCCCTAACTGCGTCATTGCCAATGCCAATATTGGTGCTGGTACTTTTGTTCAGGCGTTTACACATATCGATGGTGAACAGCAAGTTGTGCAAATTGGACGTGATGCCCGTATCGGTCCGTTTGCAAGGCTCAGGCCTGGCGCCGACTTGGCTGACGAAGTCCACATTGGCAACTTTGTGGAAGTGAAAAACTCCACCTTGGCCAAAGGCGCCAAGGCCAACCACTTGGCGTATTTGGGCGACGCCACTGTGGGTGAGCGTGTCAACTACGGTGCCGGCAGCATCACCGCCAACTATGACGGTGCCAACAAACACCGCACCATCATCGAAGCCGATGTGCATGTGGGGAGCAACAGCGTATTGGTGGCACCCGTCACTTTGGGTGCGGGGGGCACCATTGGCGGCGGCTCCACCATCACCAAGGACACACCTGCTGGCGCACTCACAGTGGCACGGGCTAAGCAAACCAGCATTGCCAATTGGCAGCGGCCCCTCAAAACAAAAAAATAAAGGACTGCAAACATGTGCGGTATCGTCGGCGCGGTCTCTGAGCGCAACATCGTTCCCATCTTGGTGCAAGGCTTGCAGCGCTTGGAGTACCGCGGCTACGACTCTTGTGGCGTAGCGGTCAACAGCAAGCAATTCCAAATGGGGCAAGCTGCTGGTTTGCAACGCGCTCGCAGCACTTCGCGGGTGGCCGAGTTGGAGGCCCAAGTCAACGACGAAAACAATGGTTTGCAAGGCCTGACTGGAATTGCCCACACCCGATGGGCAACCCACGGCGCACCTGCGGTACACAACGCCCACCCGCACTTCAGCCGCGAGCGCATTGCGCTGGTTCACAACGGCATCATTGAAAACCACGAAGAGTTGCGTGGCCAGCTGCAAGCCAAGGGCTATGTCTTTGTCAGCCAAACTGATACCGAGGTGATGGCGCACCTGATTGATTCGCTGTACCAAGGTGATGTATTGCAAGCAGTCTTTCAAGCCACCCAACAATTGCGCGGCGCTTTCGCCATTGCCGTCATGGCCAAAGACGAACCACACCGTGTCATTGGTGCGAGGGCTGGTTCGCCGCTTATTTTTGGTAAAGGTGAGGGCGAAAACTTTTTGGCAAGCGACGCAATGGCCTTGGCGGGTGTGACCAACCAAATCTTGTACTTGGCTGAAGGCGATGTGGTGGATGTGCAGTTGGACAGCTTCCAAGTGTTCGATGCCCAGCACCAGCCGGTGCAGCGCGAGGTACTGACGGTGAACGCCCACAGCGGGGCAGCAGAGCTCGGGCCTTACAGCCACTACATGCAAAAAGAAATTTTCGAGCAACCCCGAGCCATAGCCGATACCTTGGAAGGCATCGAGGGCATCGTGCCTGCGTTGTTTGACAACCCTGCTTTGACCCAAGATGGCCATGCTGCCAAAGTTTTTGCCGAAGTGGATTCGGTTTTGATCTTGGCTTGTGGCACCAGCTACTACAGTGGGTGCGTGGCCAAGTGCTGGTTCGAGAGCATCGCCCACATCCCTTGCCAAGTCGAAGTCGCCAGCGAATACCGTTACCGCACATCGGTCCCCAACCCTCGCAGTTTGGTGGTCACCATCAGCCAGTCGGGCGAAACCGCCGACACCTTGGCCGCGCTGCGCCACGCCCAAAGCCTGGGCATGCAGCAAACCCTGACCATTTGCAATGTCGCCACCTCTGCCATGGTGCGCGAATGTGCGCTGGCTTACATCACCCGCGCAGGTGTGGAAATCGGTGTGGCCTCTACCAAAGCCTTCACCACCCAGTTGGCAGGTTTGTTCTTACTTACCCTCGCACTTGCCAAGGCCAAGGGGCGCTTGAGCGCCG
>CAMDIP010000050.1 GCA_945899335.1 Bordetella parapertussis | reverse complement strand
GACGACACTTACGAGACCACTTTGTCGCTGGACCGCAATGCGGTGCAAGATTTGCGCACCTTGTATCTGACACAAATCGCTTCACGCCGCTAAGCCCCATACCTCTTAAAGGTTGATTGATATGCGCGCTCGCTTTGTTTGCTCTGCTCTGACAGCACTGGTCTTGGCCAGCAGTCTGATGACCTCTGCGTCTGCGCAGTCGCTGACCGCTGAAGAGCGTTTGGAGGCGATTCGTCAGTCGCTGGTGCAGCGCTCGCTCGAGGGACCGACCCAGGTGCGTTCCACCCAATGGGTCGATGGCAACGGCGCACTTCGCGAAAGCAACAGCTTTGTCACCGGCATGGAAGTGCGCGGTGTGCGTATCTTGGCCTATGGCCGCGACCTGGACAAGCAGCCCTCGGCCTCAGGTATGCAGCTCGATGGCAAAACCGCTTTGGCCCCCAGTTGCGTCTCTCCCGCCGTGGATGGTGCGGTCTGGCATCAGCTGAACTGGGAGTTGCGCTATGGGTCATCCATGGCGGCGGGGCGCCGCTATGAAGCGCAGTTGATTGGCCAACAATTTCGCCAACAGGTGTTTGCAGCCTCTCACCATGCCAAGTCTTGGCGTGTCAGCGAGCGCAAATTGCCAGCAGACGGCTACGAGCAGTTATTGGTAGGTCAGGGCGAGCAGTTGGTGCCGTGGGTGTTGCGCCTGAATGTGTCGGCCAGCAATGACTCTTTCGTTGGCGCCAATGTGTATGACGTGAGTTGGGAGCTCATTGGCCGCGGCGAAGGCCAAGACCCTGCGTTTCGAGGCTCGCAACAAATCAGCATCAATGTGCCACGCATCGTAGGCCTCGAATCCAAGCCTCTGTCACCTGTGGTGGTGGCCCAAATTCAAGCAAGCATCCAAAGTTTTCAAAAGGGCATGGAAAAAGTGCTGTCTTGCAAAGTGCCACAGTTTCAGGTGCTGAATTTCAACTCGGGCAGCGTGCGCATCGCCGGTGGTGCCGCCAGTGGCATCCGCGTGGGCAGCCAAATGGTGCTAGCAGATCGCCTTAAATTGCCTCTGCGAGCTTTGGAGCCACGCGCTTTGGAGCGTATTGCCATGGCCGAGGTAGTTGCCGTAAGCGATTATTATGCGGAGCTTAAGTTCACCGCAGGAACCAAATTTCCCGCCAATGCGCAATGGGTAGCCATTCCGCATACGCCTTGAACCTCAGGAGTGATTGACCATGTTGTACGCCAGCCCCCGAAACTTTGCCATGCCCTTGGTACTCTCTTGTGCCCTGATGTCTTCGGTCTGGGCTGCTGAGTCTCCACGCCAAGCACCTTTGGAGTTGCCCAAAGAGTTCATGTCCGCAGAAGTCACCCCTGCGAAAAAGCCCATGTCCAAGTCCATCAAATTGGTCAAGGCAGATATTGCCCAAGAGCCAGTGCCCGCAGCGTCTTCTGCGGTGGCCAAACCTGTGGCTCCCGTTGGCAAGCCGCTGCCTGAAGAAATGGTCGCTCCCGTCTGGAAAACCCATACCGTGGTGGCCGGTGATACTTTAGAGAAGCTGGTTAAAAAATACTATGGCAACAGTCCCCTTAAACCCGAGGTTTTGCGTGACTGGGTGGTGGTGAACAACCCCAAGGCCTTCACCAAAGTCAACACCAAAAAGCTGCAACCTGGCACTGTGCTGAACTTGGCCGACCAAGCCGAGTTGATTCAAAAACTCATGCCAAGTGCTGTCTCTAAAGCCAATGTCGAGCCCAATAGCCCGCCTGCCAACCCCTTGCCTGCACCCGTGGGTGGTGCGGCGGCACATCAAGGCGGCAACTTCCAAGCGCTGGTAGAGCCCAACAAACGCAACTGGGTGCGTTACCCCTGATAAGCCCTCGATGCTTGGCCCCGATGTCGTCAGTGCTGCCAGCCGGATAGGGCTAGTCCAGGCAGAAAACCGCTCGGTCTGGGTACAAACACCGGTGGCGCAGCAACTAGGCTTGCGGGACGGGCAAATCGTGCAAGCCACGGTCGAGGTGCGCGATCAGCGCGTACGTCTTTACTTAAAAGATTTCTTTTTCGAGCTACCTAACGGCTGGGTGCTCAAAGACGGCGACAAACCTTTTTTGCGTGTCAGCCACAACGCAGGCAGTTGGGGCTTTTTGATCCAAGCCCATCCCAACGGCCAAGCACCTGCTGCCACAGCCATACCGGTGAACCAGTTGTTTGGCTTGAACCCTGGCTCGGTACTGCCCACAGAGGCGGCGCAACCCGAACCGCAGTCCAACCGCTTGGGCATGTTGCTGATTCACCCGCCTGGCTTTGCCACTTTTTCAAAGTTGCTGAGCGATGTAGCGCAAGGCAGTTTGAGCACCCAAGCCGAAAGTGGGCCGTTGTTGCAACGCCTTTTGCAGCAACGCAATTCCATGGCGCAAATGAACCCCAGCATGTTGCGCAAAGCGGTGATGGGTCAGGCCCGCAGTATTGAAAACATCTTGTTGCAAGGCCAAGCAGCAGCAGACGACCCCAAGACCTTGTTGAAAACTTTATTGGGCTTGCTCAGCGAAGAGGGCAACAACAAGGATGTGTTGCGCCAAGTGGAAGATGCCTCGACAGAATTTGAGGCTGCACAAGCTCAGAGCGCACAAAAAATGCAGCAAGGTGAGCTGTCCTTGCATGTCATCTTGCCCTTTATCGATGCCGATCCTGTGGACTTGCATTTCCAGCGCCCCCCGCGCAAAAAAGGCCAAGAAGAGCAGCCTTTGAGTGTGGACATCCATTCGCGCAGCCGTGTGCTGGGTGAGGTATGGTTGAACACTCAAATTTCCAAAGGCAATGACGTCGATTTGGTGATGTGGGCATTGCGCGGCGAGGTCGCGCATTTAGCGAAAGAGCGCTCGGGCGAATTGGGTCTAGAACTGGGCTCTTCAGGGCTGCAGTTGCAGTCGTTTCAAGTCTTCAACGCCCCGCGTCCACTGGCGCGGGTGGGCGAGTCCTCGGGCACCCGTGGCTCGGTCATCGATTTAAGGGCTTAAGACCATGAAAGCACCTTTGGAAGCGGTTGCCCTTGAATACGGCAAACAAAAAACCCCTCGCGTGGTGGCCAAAGGCCACGAGGAGTTGGCGTTGCGCATCATCACTGAGGCCAAGCGTCAAGGTATTTACGTAGCCGAAGACCCGCAGTTGCTGGCGCTGCTCAGCCGTCTCGATGTGGGGGAAGAAATCACGCAAGACATGTACACCGCTGTGGCAGTGATTTTGTCGTGGGTGTATTGGCTAACGGGAATGCAGCCTGGCGACGAGGCTAAGGACGAGCCTGAATCTGATCAGGCGGCGAAGGCTGATTAAGCTTCGCTGTAGCCGCGCATACGGCGCAAGCGTTTGATTTGACCTAAGCGGTCATAGACCTCCACGGGACTGGTGGGGTCATTCACATTCAAGCTTTCCAAAGCGCCACGGATGGCGTCGAGTTTGCGCAAAATCAAAATTTCATTGCGCCGGTGCATATCGCGGCAGGTCGCCATGCGGGTGCGAAACGGCGTCCATTCGGGGCCCAATCGATCCGCATCCTCGGGCTGGCGCACGCCAGTGAGTTGCGTGAGATCGGCCAGGATATGGTTTTTTTCGTTCAGCAGTTCTTCAAACGCATCCAAGTCTTGCTCTTTGAGGGCATTGAATTCCTCGTCGAGCAAATCTACCAAACGGTCTAACTGCACATCGGCGTAAGACACAGCTTGGGGTACTTCTATCGAAGCTAGGGCATTCATGGAACAGTCCTTGGGGAGGTCAGATCATTTTTTCCAACGCAACAAAGTTTTCGGCAATGCGACGTGGGTCAATTGGGTAAGCACCGTCACGCAATGCAGCTTTGATGGATTCGACCTTGGCACGGTCAAAGTCTGGTACATCTTTGATGCGTTGAGAGATTTTGCTCAGGTTGACCGTGTCAGCACCAGGCGCGGCAGGCGCAGGTGTGAATTTGGCTTCCACAGCGCTGTCGTTCTTGCCAGCACTGGGCTTGGCGTCGAGTTTGGCAGCTGTCGTGCGTGACGCCGAGAGGTTAGCCATTCGAGAGTTATTGGATACAGGGTCAGACATGTTGAATCCTTAGGGTTAAAGGTGACGAGACTAATTAGATCTCGACGTCGATAGTATCGACCCCAAATCTTGAGACTTGAGGCCAACGAAGTAAAAAAAGCGGACAAAGTTGGAAAGAAGCATTTTGTACTCATTACAAGCCACGTGCCGTGTTCATGCCAGTGATGACCGCTGACAATAATCGACCCGACTCAGGGTTTTTCAAGCGAATTTGGTCGCCCAAGGTGCCATCTTGCTGGGCTTCAGCCCGAACAGTGATCAAAAAGCCTTTGCCTTCACCTACGGCTACCAGCACTTGCTGGCCGCGCTTGACCATGGTGGAGGACTTCAGGTCTTGTTGACGCAATGGGGTATTGGCTGGCAAGTCGCGCAGCAACTCCATGTTAAGCATTTCGCGCTCGTCGCCCACTAAACGGGTTTCATAAGAGGGGACAGGCAGATCGGCTTGTTTGAACATGCCAGCTTGCAGGGTGGTCCCGCGCTTTAAGGTCTGGCTGCTGACCCAAACCGTACGGCTGACTTGGCCATTGTTATTGGCTTGGTTAATTTGGTTGCCCAAGGTGTTTTTCACCTGAACCATCACAAAGTGTTGCCACAAAGGCTGAGCGCAGCGCGCACGAACGCTTTGTTTGTTGCCATAAGGCTGGTCAAACACGATGTCTTGTGAACAGGCCTTGATATTGATTCGGCTGTCCATGGGCAGGATGCTGACCAATGTGGGATCGACTTTTAGGCTGTCGACCACGAATTGTTTGGCACCCGACTCCAGTGCAGGCCACGATGTGGCTACTACGGGGGTGTTTTGGGCTTGGGTCAAAGACACCACGCCACCCAAGAGCACAGCCAGCAACGCCAAGGCGCTACGGGCCGGTTTGGGTACTGTCTGAAAGGTTCGGCACAGCAATTGCAAGATGGTCTCCAAGGGTGTGAAAGTTTTGACGTTTTAGCGTCATGTTTACACCCGAAGCAAATTTGATGCCAACCGAATTTCAGACCAGAGTCGAACGCAAAATGAACTTCAATGTTGATCCCAAAGCACTCGTTAGAACAACGTTTGTCAATCCAAATGACGCGAATAATTCTTCACGCGGCACCAGTTTGGCATTGCCGGGGAGGGTGGGTTTTGCACAAACTTTGTCACAACTACAACAAAGGTCAGGTGTCAATTCCTCGACCATCCTGAACCCGCAAGTCAAAAGCGTGGCGGTGCAGAGTGGCGACACCTTGAGCAACATTGTCAAAGACCACATGGCGCAACTGGGTCGTCCTGTAACTAATAGCGATGCCTTGCGTTTGTCCCAAGATGTGGCCCAAGCCAACGGCATCAGCAACCCCGACCGTATTTACCCAGGACAGCGCCTGAACTTGAGCGTGTTGACCCAAGCCCAGCAGACTGCGCCCAATCTGTCTACCCAACAAGCTTTGCAGAGCAAGCGTTTGCAGGCAAGCACTAACTTCCCCACTTTGCCAGGTCAAAACGCAATTTTGCACAAAACCTTGGACCGTGCTGTGGAGAAGGGCTATATACCGGCTGAAGAAAAGCAGCAGGTTTACCAAAAAATATTGGGTATGGCGCGTCACTACCAGTTCGCGCCAGACGACTTTGCCCGCTTGACCCTGATGGAGAGCGACGGTATGAACCCCAAGGCCACCAATAACCGTTGCCACGGCATCATCCAGTTTTGTGACGGTCCCGACCGAGGTGCCGCCACCGCCGGTTTTGCCAGCAACCCCAAGGCGATTTTGGGCCACAGTGTTTTGCAGCAATTAGATATGGTGGAGAAGTATTTTGACCAAAACGGCCTCAAATCCATGGGTCCGACCAATTTGGATGATTTGTACTTAACAGTGCTCACACCCGCTGCGCGGCGTGAAAAGTCGCCCAACGCGGATTTGAATATCGCGGGAACGCAGGCGCAAAAGCTGTATGTCAACCGCGACCCCAATACCTTTATTACCCGCAACTCCATCGTCCAAGGCTTGCATCAGCACGCCAATGAGCGACTTGGTTTGTATGAGACTGCCAAAGCGCAGGCACAAAAGCTGGCGCAAGCCCTCACCCGCAGCAGCCCGCCGGTGCAGGTGGTCAACAACCAGCAGCGCGCTCAGGTGCTGCGAGTTGGCTCTTACTTGAACCAGGACTATTTGCGATGAAGCGGCAAAACCTTGCCGCAGCGTCGGCACTTTTGACAGGCTTTGCCGCTTGGCAAGACCGAATCGCAACGATAAGTACTCAGCTTGGCGTGGCACATAACTTGCATGATCACTCTGAGTTTTTGTGTTTTTCAACCCAAGCGTCGTGAAAACGGCGAACTGAACAAGGCCAAGGAGGGGATGATGGATTTATTGACCAACGCATTTGGCATCCACGAGCGTGCCTTGGGCGTACGCAGCCAACGCATGGAAGTCTTGGCTCGAAACATTGCCAACGCGGACACACCCAATTACAAAGCGGAAGAGCTGGATTTCAAAGCCATGCTCAAAGAGACCCAGCGCGAATACATCGCAGCGACGCACGAAAAGCATTACGCGGCCCTTGAAGAGCAGCCCGATAACGGTATGCGCTACCGCGTTCCTTTCAACAGTTCTTTTGACGGCAACACCGTTGAGATCAACGTTGAGCAGGCCAATTTTGGTAAGGCCGCAGCCGACTACCAAACCACGTTGAGCTTTTTAGAAAACCGCATCAGCGGTCTTCGCAAAGCCATAAAAGGGGAGTGATAAGCCATGAGAACCCTGGATTCTGTTTTCGGCATTGCCGCCACCGCTTTGAACGCACAAACAGTGCGCATGAACACCACGGCCTCGAACTTGGCCAACTCCACCACGGTCGCTGGCTCGGAGTCTGAGGCCTTTCGCGGCAAGCGCACCGTTTTCAAAGCTTTGCTTAAAGACGAAATGACCAATGGCGGCTTTCCCTATAAAGGTGGTGTGAAAGTTGACCAAATCGTTGACGACCCTACCCCCATTCGCAGCATGTACGACCCTGGCAACCCCACGGCCGACGCCAATGGCTTTGTGTATTTGTCCAACGTCAACGAGATGCAGGAAATGATTGAAATGATGGCGGCTTCACGTTCCTACCAAAACAACGTCGAGGTGGTCAACACCGCCAAACAACTCATGATGCGCACTTTGGACATCACCAAATCCTGATTACCTGAAAGCCTGATATGACCACCCCAGCAAGCACCAGAGCTCCTTTGCCCAACGGCATCATCAGCTATGAAGACTACATAGCCAAAAACAAAGCCAAGGGAACCGGCAGCGCTTCGGGTGGTATGGATCAGGGCGCATTTCTCACCCTTTTTACCACCCAATTGAAGAACCAAAACCCCTTGGACCCCGTGAAAAACGAGGCCTTCGTGGCGCAGTTGGCGCAGTTCTCGCAGCTGGAAGCCACGACTGCCATGAAAACCAGTATGGAAAACATGGCGCAAAGCATGCAAGGCGACAAGATGCTTGCGGGTGCCTCCATGATTGGACGCAAAGTTGCTGTGCCCAATGCCCCCGCCATGCTTTTGGATGGCCAACCGGTGCAAGCCAGCGTGGATTTGTCCAGCGGTGCAGAAGGCGTGCAAATGCAAATTTTGGACAGCAAAGGTCAGTCTGTTCGCAAATTGGTTTACCCAGCGCAAGCTCCAGGCTCCATGAAGTTGTCATGGGATGGCATGAGCGACAGCGGTGCGGCCATGCCCGACGGCGCTTACACCATGCAGGTTTTGGTCAGCTCGCAAGGCAAGGCCTTGCAACCCGTGGTCAATATGTTTTCTACCGTGCGCAGCGTCAGCAACGCGGGCACCGCCGATAACACTTGGCTGCTGGAGGTCGACGGCGGCAAGAGTGTCAGCTTGGCTGACGTCAAACAAATCGCTTACTAAAACACACGCACTACATACAACGGAGTATCTGAACCATGTCCTTTTTTACATCCCTTACCGGTTTGAATGCAGCCACTGCTCAGCTGGGCGTGACATCGAACAACATTGCCAACGCGAGTACCGTGGGCTTCAAGCGCAGTCGTGCGGACTTTGGCGATATTTTTGCCACCTCGCCTTTGCAAAAGGCCACCTCTGCGGTCGGTCAAGGTGTGTCATTGAAGCGTGTGACCCAAGAATTTGGTCAGGGCAATATGAACTTTTCGTCCAACACCTTGGACTTGGCGATCTCGGGCGACGGTTTTTTCCCGCTCAAATCGGGTGACGGTTTTCAAGATATTTTCACGCGTAACGGCTCGTTCATGATGAACGATCAATACAACGTGGTGAACTCAGCAGGCCAGCGTTTGATGGCGGCGTCAGTGGACTCGACCGGTAAAGCCAATTTGAGCGATATGAACGTGTT
>CAMDIP010000049.1 GCA_945899335.1 Bordetella parapertussis | reverse complement strand
CCTTTGAAATATGACCGCATGTTGGTGCTGCTGCATTGGGTATTGGCCATGGGTCTTTTTTATCAACTGGGCTTGGGCTTGTGGATGGAAGACATTCCCAAAGACCCGCCAGGCTTTCGCGCCGAGTGGTTCAACCTGCATAAATCAATTGGCATTTGCTTAGGGTTTTTGATTTTGTGGCGCTTGGGCTGGCGTGTCACCCATTCGGTACCCGCACCCCCCATTGGCAATACTGAGTTTCAAAACAAGTTGAGCCAATGGGCTCATCGCTTTTTGTATGTTTGCATGGTTGTATTGCCGCTGTCGGGTTTCATGGGTTCGAGCTTTTCAGCCTACCCGGTCAAGTTCTTTGGCCTGCCTTTGCCCAAACTGTGGGAGTCCTCGCCTGAGGGCAAAGAGCTCTTCAGTACGATCCATGAAGTCACGGCTTTTGTCATGATGATCATCATCATCTTGCATATATCGGCTGCTGTATGGCACCAGTGGGTCAAGCGCGATGGCTTGCTCAGTCGGATGGGTTGGAGCCGCTAACCACCCGCCCTTTGTCCACTTGAATCACCTCTTGGGCAAAGGCCTGCACATCTTCCTCGTCATGGGTGATGAGCACCATGGGTAAAGACAAATCTGCTTGCAGTTGCAACAACTCACTGCGCAAGCGCTGTCGCAAAGGGCGGTCCATGGCCGCGAAAGGCTCATCGAGCAACAAGGCGCGTGGACTGGCAACCAGCGCTCTGGCCAAGGCGGTACGTTGGCGCTGACCGCCCGAGAGTTGTTCGGGGTAAAGATCAGCAACAGCTTGCAACTGAAACACCTCTGTCCAATGGTCAATCGCTGGGTCTTGGTGGGCAGTGGAAGGGTTGCCCCAACCTTGTGCCAAAGCAAAACCAATGTTTTGATGTACCGTCAAATGCGGAAACAGCGCGTAGTCTTGAAACACATAGCCAAGGCCTCGTTGGCGAGCGGGTAGATGAACACCACTGTGACTGTCGAACAAGAGCTTGTCTTTGAAGGCCACCCTGCCTTGCTGGGGTATGTTCAAACCCGCCATCATCATCAATGTTTGAGTCTTGCCAGCACCCGATGGACCAAACAACACCAGTCGCTGCGCATCGCTGGTGAAAGCAACATCAATTTCAAATAAAGCACCTTTGTGCCCCAACTGTTTTTGCAGACTGACTTGCCACATCATCGCCAACCTCGATGGATCTGCCCAGCAATGCGACCAGGTGCCAAATAACCCGCACCCAACAGTATGGCCAAGCAACTGACCGAGGTCAGCAGCACCAAGAAGTGGGCAGTTTGGTCTTGCCCCGCTTGCACTGCTTCATACACTGCAATGGAAAGGGTTTGCGTTTCACCCACGATGCTGCCAGCCACCATCAGCGTGGCGCCGAATTCGCCGGTTGCGCGGGCAAAGGCCAAGAGGGTGCCTGACAAAATGCCTCGCCAAGCCAAAGGCAGCGTTACGCGGAAAAAAACGGCCGCTTCACTCAGCCCCAGTACCCGTGCTGCTTGCTCTAGCGTGGGCTCAACATTCTCAAAAGCCGCCCTCGCGGCTTTGAACACCAGTGGGAATGCCACCACACTGGCAGCAATGACCGCACCTTGCCAAGTAAAGATCAATTCAATGCCAAGGTTTTGTTGCAACCATTGACCAATCGCACCACGGCGACCCAGTAAGACCAACAAGTAGTAGCCCAGCACGGTGGGGGGCAAGACCATGGGCAAAGTCAGCACAGCGTCTATCAGATCGCGACCTCGGAAATGCCAACGAGACAAGGCATAGCCAACAGCAACACCCAGCAGCAAATTGATGGCAGTGGCCCAGCCCGCGACTTTCAGGGTGAGTGCAAGCGCAACCCAAGCGGTATCCATAGGGAGTTAAATCACCTTAAAGTGGTGTGTGCCATCACGTCTGAGTTGTTCTACCAAGCCTAATTCCCAATCTAGATAGGCTTGCATGGCAAGCGCCGGGTTATCGCTAGCCTCATAAGGGCGACGGTAGCGGTCAATGCGCGGACTGGCCAAATAAGACTCACCCTGTTGGGTGCTAAAGCCTGCAGCCTGCCAAGCTGCATTGCCCCCAGGCAACCAAAGAACCTCCACACCTGGGCGCAGCAGGGGTTGCAACTCTGCCACGGCATAACGTGAAATTCGGCCATCACCACAGGTCAAGACATAGCGGTTGGCTTTGTGAACGCGGGTGAAATCTTGGGCTAGCTGAGAGCGCAACAACCACCAAGCGCCTGGGATATGGCGTTTGACATAAGTTGCGCTGTCGCCGACATCGATGACCATGCTCAGGTTGCTGCGATTAGCCAGCCATGTTTTGAGGGTAGGGGGATCAACCACCGTCAAGGGCGCAAGCGTGAGCGGCAATTCATCTTCTGACCCGGTGGCTTTGCTTTGCAGATCTTGGCTGGTGATGTCTTTGATGACCGCGACTTCCCAACCCATTTGAGCTAACCATGAAGCCGTCATGCTGGCACGTACACCGTCGTCGTCGTAGACCACCACACGGGAACCGCGCACACCAATGAAGTGATCGGTTTCTTGCACCAGTTGACCCCCAGGTGCACTGATGGCGCCTGGCCAATGACCTTGGTCATATTCTTCTGGGGTGCGCACATCAAACACATAGGTGTTGCGATGGGGTTCGCTCAACCATTGCTTCACCGTGGATTGCTCAACCCTGGGCACACCTGCGCGGAACAACAAGGCCAAGGCAGAGGCGGCGGCTTTGCTGCGATCGTTCTCATTGGTTTCGCCAAAGCGCTGGGCAGCGCCCTTGACCAAATCCAATCCTGCAAGCATCCACCCTATGGTGCCATTGCGCAAGGCGCACACGGGGTTGGGGATGCCAGAGTTGATCAGTGACTGCGCACCGATGATGCTGCGGGTGCGTCCTGCACAGTTGACCACGATGCGGGTAGTGGGACTTGGTGCAAGTGAGCGTGCCCTTAAGACCAATTCCCCCCCGGGGACGCTGATAGCGCCAGGAATACTCATGGTTTGGTATTCGTCAAATCGGCGGGCATCCAGCAGCACCATGTCGGAACCTCTGTCGAGCAAGGCCTTAACCTCAAGGGCAGAAAACGAAGGGGTCTTGCGTTGTGCCTCAACCAGTTCGCCAAACGATTTGCTGGGGACATTGACGTCACGAAACAGCTCACCTCCTGCGGCTGCCCAGCCAGCCAAGCCGTTTTGCATAAGGCTTAATTGGCTGTAACCCAAGCGTTGCAATACAGGCATAGCTTGCAATGCCAAGCCTTCACCATTGTCGTAAACCACCAAAGGTGTGTCGCGTCGTGGTATGCGTCGCCCCATATCCACTTCAATGCGCCCATAGGGGACGTTGATGGCAAACAGAGGATGGCTTTGGGCATAAAAGTCTTCTTCGCGCACATCAATAAGCGCGATTTCTTCCTTGGCCAAGAGGGCTGTCTTTATTTGTGCGTAACTGGTGACTGCATAGGGGTGAGAGGCTTCAGTCGCAATTGCTTGTGTCGGGGTGTCGTTACTTGGCTGTGGGCTGGCTTGCACAGTCGCTTCAATCACCGGTGCGGGTACGACCACAGATGGTGCAACAGTCGGGGCAGGGGTTTCAATAACAACAGGTGCGATGAAAGGTACAGGCGGTGCTGCAACAGGGGGTGCTTGCATGGGCGCTTCTGCAACAGACGTGACATTTGAATAGCCAGACACAAATTTACTGCGCGTTCCATCTTCTCGGTAACTGTTGCACTCCATCAGACCGATATTGCCACCATATACATGGATGCTGACCGAAACTTGGTCGGCTAAGGCATTCCAAACTTTATGCACGTCACCAATGCGAGGCGAGACGGCTTCAATGTCGCCAGGCAGCATATCGATTTGAAAACCTGCGGGAGCCCAACGGCCATCGGCCATGCGGCTGTACGGTTGACAAAACTCCGAACCACGCAACATACCCACCAAGCCCCAGACGGTGTGGTCATGAATGGGCGTGGACACACGAGGCGCAGCTACAAAGCTCACCACAGAAAAGCGGTCTTGTGGATCTGCATACAACAAATACTGCTGGTAATGCTGTGGGTGGGCTTGTGCAAATTCAGGCAGCAACCAGTCATCGTGGCTTATCAGGGACTGCAGGCATTGACGCGCTTGAGATAAAAGTTCAGCTTCTGTAGGTGCAATATCCACCAAGCGCGTGATCTGCGCTAAGAAATGGTGAAAACGAGCAATAGAAGTGGGCGTAGTGGCTGACATCTCGGGACAATGGACGGGACTGCACTGATTGTTTCACATGCGGGGGGCAGGGTTCTCACCTTCCAACTCGCGATATGCTAACGCTCTTATGGCAATTGATTCATTTATTTTGGCAGGGGTCATGGGGTGGCCCATCTCTCACTCTCGCTCGCCACTCATTCACTCGCACTGGATAGCGGCGTACGGTTTGCGTGGGGCGTATGTTCCGCTGGCTGTGAACCCAGTGAACTTGCAAGTGGCAGTGTCCGGCTTGAAAGCTTTGGGCTTTGCGGGCTGCAACCTGACCTTGCCGCACAAGATAGAGGCCTTGCCTTGGGTCGATGAAGCAGACGCCATGGCCAAACGCATAGGTGCCGTCAATACCCTGACTGTGCGTGCTGACGGCAGTTTGCACGGCACCAACACCGATGCATTTGGGTTCATCCAAAGTTTGCGTGAAGCCCACAGCAGTTGGCAAGCCAGCGCAGGCCCTGTTGTGGTGCTGGGTGCGGGAGGTGCGGCGCGAGCGGTGGTATGGGCCTTGGCCGATGCCGGTGCAAGAGACATTCGTTTGTTCAACCGAAGCCATGACAAAGCCTTTGCAATGGCCCAAGAATTTGGCGCACCTGTCAAAGCTTTTGCTTGGTCTGAGCGCCATGCTGCGCTTGAGGACGCAGCACTCTTGGTCAACACCACCACCCAAGGTATGCAGGGTCAGCCAGCCTTGGACTTGCAAATCGATGCCTTACCTGCCCATGCTTTGGTGTCCGACATTGTTTACACCCCCTTGCAAACCGATTTATTGCTGCGTGCTGCTGCGCGTGGCAACCCTACGGTGAATGGCTTGGGCATGTTGTTGCACCAAGCCAGACCAGCGTTTGCTTCTTGGTTTGGTGTCATGCCAGAAGTGACCCCCGCTTTATGGGCTAAGGTATTAGCGACGTTTTAGTAGTGGTTTATTTGCGTACAGCAGGTGCTTCGACGGGCAAGCTTTGCCCGCGCCACATCAGGTAAAGGCTGATGTCGCGCATATCGATGTGACCCCACGGGGGTATTTCAGCTTTCACGCCGGTGTAGCAAAAACGCAGTCGCCGCTCAAGCGAGGCAACACGTTGCCAATCGATTCGGTAAAGCGGATAGCCGTTTGCTTGGCCTTGGCTTAAAGGGTCGGTAAACAGTTTTTGGCCATAGTGCTGGTCGTGGCAATTCGTGCAGGCCAGGTTCATTTGGCCTTGGCGTGTAATGAAAAGACGTTGACCGTTTTCAAAATGGCTTTTGGCCGCCCCGTCAATTTGTGCTTGCAAAGAGAGGCCGCGAGAGGTGCTGGTGACGGCCAATGTCATGGCCACCAACTCATCGGACTCAAAAGTCCATTCAGCGGCTTTTTGCTTTTTCACGCGGCAGTTGCGAATGCGGTCCTCTAGGTTAAAGAGTTTGCCGGTGGCTTTGTCGATGGCGGGGTAGCGGATGGACACGCCCTTCATTTTGACGAGTTCACCATGGCAGGACTGGCAGCTTTTGTTGCTTTTGCCCTCGGGTTTGGACCAGGACTTGATGCCGCTGTCTAAAGCAATATTGCCAGGGTTGGCAAACTCATCGGTTTGCAAAGATTGCACTTCTGGTCCTGAGAAATGCAAGCCAGACTGCAGTTTCTCCAATGGGATGGGGCGTTGCTGCGCATGGGAAGTCAGGACAAGGCCAAAGAAGGCCAACAATCCACAAAGCAAAGTCCTGCAAACGGCAAAGCGCATGGTGGGCGCTCAGTTGCTGGCAGGTTTGGAAACATTGGCGGCTTCGACCACCAAGGTGTGGCGCAATTCGCCAATATATGCCTTGTCGTCCACCCAGCGAAACAGCATATCGCCGGACTCGGTTGCTCTCAAATAAAACTCAAACAAAGGGTTGGCTGCAACCCCCGTGGTGGGCTCTACACGAAACACCTCTCGGCCATTCAAAGTGCAAAGCAGGTGTCGGATGACGTTACGTTGAATGATCACGCCATCGATGTCGCGTAAAAAACCACTGTCCATGGGATGGTTGACCAACAGGCGCACTTTGAAAACATCGCCTTGAAGGATGCGGGGAGGTATTTGTAAGCGAGCGGAACTCATCAGCCGTTGTCCACACAAGCCGCTTCGGTGACCACCACCTCTTGCACGTCGTAAACGAAATTGCCATCGGACAACCTTGCCAGCGCAACCACGCTTTGGTTGCCCGACAAACGCACCCGTGTGCTCAAGTCAGCACGACCACTCCATGGCCCCATGACAAACTTTGCCATCAAGGGCACTGGGTTACGTTGCGAAATAAGGTAGACATGGGTGATGTGGGAAGCCTCGGTCATGGGGCTGTCAACCTTGAGACTTAAAGGCACCATATGGCCGTTGTCTGCAAGCATGGGAAGCGACAAGGTCACACGTTCTTTTTTGAGTTCTTGGCTTTGTACATAAGGGCGCACCATTTCTTCAAAGGAGCGCAATCGTGCTTCTGCCAAACCAGTGATGGTGAGTTTGTCCACCTGCGCTTTGGCAGAACCCAGCCACAAGACACCCATGCTGGTGACGAGGGTGGTTTGAAAAATGTTCAAGATTGACTGGCGACGAGATAACAAGCGAGACCTCATGAAGGATTCTTTACTAAATAAGCAATGATGTCTTCCAAGCCTTGCTCGGTAAGCACGGTTTTCCCTTGCAAGGACTTGGCGACATTATGAAGACCTGCGGTACTGAAATAAGCAGGCATAAAGGTTTGAGGGTTTAGCACACGGGGGTCGGCAATGCGCTGGCGAATTTGCTCGCTGCTCAGGCGCTCACCCACACCTGTCAGTGAGGGGCCCATCTCGCCGCCTTCTTTGAAACCCGGCAGTTGGTGACACAAAATGCAGCCCGTGTCTTGGCGAGCCAAAAGCAGTTTGCGACCACGCGTTGCGTCTGCGGTCGCTGCCGACGGCGTGGCAGGCATGGTGTCGGCTGCCCACACCAAAGGGCTAAGCGCCAACACAGCAAGCAACCACACAAGTCTCATGCTTTGACCAAGCTTAAGCCATGGTTTTTCAAGGGCAAAGAGCGTATGCGTTTGCCAGTGGCTGCGAACAAAGCGTTGCCCAAGGCTGGCGCCAAAGGCGCTTGCGCAGGCTCACCCACGCCGCCCCAAAAACCACCGCTGGGGGCAATCACGGTTTGCACTTTGGGCATTTCATTCATGCGCATCAAGCGGTAATCGTGGAAATTGGATTGCTCTATGCGTCCATCTTTCACAGTCATCTCGCCCCAAAAAATGGCTGACAAGCCATGCACCACGCTGCCTTGCAGCTGGGCTTGGATGTTGTCGGGGTTGACCGCGTAGCCGGGGTCGATGCCGATGACGATGCGGTGTATGCGCACCTCGCCTTTGGCGTTGACCGAGACCTCGCAAACACAGGCTGTGTGACTGCCGTAGCCATCGGTTTGCCCAATCCCGCGAAAAACACCTGCTGGCAGCGGTTTGTCCCAATCAGCGGCTTTTGCCACTGCCTGCAAGATGCCGCGATCTCGGTTGGCTTTTTCGTTGTTGGGTAAAAGTGAGAGCCTGTACGCCAAAGGGTCAACGCCTGCTGCATGCGCCAACTCATCCAGAAAACACTCTCGCACAAACGGGTTTTGCGAGTGACCCACGGTGCGCCAAAAACCCACAGGCACATGGGCACTGCGTTGGGCAAAGTCCACCAAGCAATGGGGGATGGCGTAAGGGTGATCGTTGAATGAGGCAACAGCTTGTGGGTCCACGCCGTTTTGCAGCGGCATACGCAGCAGCTGAGAAAAAATGGAAGGTGCGCTGACGCGGATGTGAAGGGCCTCCGGTTTGCCGTCGGCCTGAATGCTGGCGCGAACTTTGACCAAGCTGGCTGGGCGGTAGAGGTCGTGCTGGGTGTCCTCTTCGCGGCTCCACATGAGTTTGATCGGTTTGCCTGGCATGGCCTTGGCAATCGCCACCGCTTGTCGAGTGAAGTCTTGCGGGCTTTTGCGACCCAAGCCACCGCCCATTTGCATGGCGAAGACTTTGACGTTTTCTTGCGGCACTTCGGCGGTGCTGGCTGCTGCGGCCAAGCTGGACTCTGGGTTTTGCGTAGACACCCAAATCTGCAATTGATCGTCTTGCAGCCAGGCTGTACAGACCATGGGCTCGAGGGTAGCGTGGGCTAAGTAAGGTGTGTAGTACTCGGCTTCGATGACCTTGCTGGCTTT
>CAMDIP010000048.1 GCA_945899335.1 Bordetella parapertussis | reverse complement strand
ACCGCAGGCCCGAAGAATACATCCAGTTGGGCGCAGTGGTACAGAGGCAGTGAATGCAAGGCCAAATCATCCACATGAATTTCAGCATTGATCACACAGCTGACGTATTGCCACAGCACGGCGTCATGGGTGAGCATGGCACCCTTTGGGCTGGACTCTGTGCCACTGGTGTACACAATTTGCAAGACATCGTTGCCATTGAAAGTTTGCGGTGCTAGGACACCTTCAGAGCGAGTCAAGGTATGAAAGTCGTGCATTCCCTCGCTGGCATGGGCGGGGTCTTCAGATGGGATCCAAATGAACTCGGCTACCTGCGTGTCCAATATAGACGCGGCCCTTGCCAAGGGTGTGAGTTCGGTGTCGGTGACCAACACCTTGGCTTGAGCATGTCTGAGGATGTAAGCCACCTCATCCGCTTTAAGCATGAAGTTAATGGGCACCAAAACGGCACCCATCCTGGCCAAAGCAAATCGCATGGCCGCAAAACCATGGGAATTTCGCGCCAACATGGCCACATGGTCGCCGGTTTTTATTCCAATCGCCACCAAACCTACCGCCAGTCGGCTCACCAGTGCATCAAATTGGGCATAGCTCCATTTGGTTTGTCCACAAATGACGGCGGTTTTGTCGGGGAGTCGCTGAGCGGTGCGTCTCAGAATATCGCCCAAAGTTTGGCTGCGGGCCACAGGGATGGCAGGGGCTGAATGGGTTAAGTTGCTTGAAGACATACAGAAATCTTAGGGCAAAAAAAAGCCACCCGAAGGTGGCTTTAGGTCGAAGCAGAAAAAATTACTTCTTCTCGCCTTCAGCAGCAGGTGCAGGTGCAGCAGCAGGTGCAGGTGCAGCGGCAGGTGCTTCAGCAGCGGGTGCAGGAGCAGCAGCAGGAGCGGGAGGAGCTTCTTTTTTACCGCAAGCGACCAAAGCAGCAGCCAACAAAGTTGCCAAGAGGAGTGATTTTTTCATGGGGGTTCCTTAAGAATGGTTCGAAAAATTTCGTGGGATGCCACATGCTTTGGTCAACAACCGCCACATGCAACCGAGCCGATGGACTCAAGCTCCTTCAACTCAGCCGTTTATTATAGGTGAATTCCCGAATGGCTTATTCTTCAGCTTTTTCAGTCTATTTTGTTGATTTGCGGGTGCAGCCATCCAGATTGGCCCCACTCCTCCAAAACTGCCAACAGGGTTTCACTAGATTGTTGAATTTGCTGGTAGTTCAGGAGTCGTTGATCAGCCAATGTACGCAATGTTCGGGCATCCGCGCCTGAACAACGCCAACTTTCCCCGTTGATATAGACATATTGCTGGTCGTAAAGCATTTTGGTTTTACGATCCAACACAATGCCTTGTTGTAAGTCTTTAGGGTCTTGGGTATCAAACCAAACCTGCGCCTTAGGCTCACTCAACCACTCACCCAAAACTTTTTCACTGGCGTGCTTTTGTCGCAATGCACTTTCAAGCGCATGGTGGGCAAAGGCTTGCAGGTGCTCTGGTATTCGGGCCGGATGCTCGGTTGCAGTTTGTGTTTGATCTCGGTACCGAGCAGATTCTTTGACAACATCCATGTCAGCGAAACGCGGCAACAACTGTTGCGCCAAAGCCTGAGGGGTTTGCGCTTTAAATCCAATCGAGTAGGTCATGCAGTCCCCCAACGCAACGCCATCATGGGCGCACTGCGGGGGCAAATACAGCATGTCGCCAGGGTTGAGCACCCAAGTCTCTTCTGCCTTGAACTTGCGCAATATTTTCAAGGGGACGTCATCTCGCAAAGAGAGGTCTTTTTGTTGACTGATACGCCAGCGGCGTTGTCCATGCACTTGCAGCAAAAAAACATCGTAGCTGTCAAAGTGCGGCCCCACGCCACCTTTGTCGGTCGCATAACTGATCATGACGTCATCTAGCCGAGCGTCGGGAATGAAACGAAATTTATCCCGCAGTTGTGCAACTTTGTCGTCGTGTAAATCTACCCCTTGCACCAACAGCGTCCAATGGCTTTGCTTCAAGCTTGGCAAACTGCGTCTGCCCAATGGCCCTGACTTCAAGCGCCATTGACCTGTATTGGTGTCATTGACCACCAAGCGCGACTCGACGTCCTCTGATTCGGCCAAAGCGAACAACTGCTGGCGACTCAAGATGGGTTCAATACCAGGCATGGCTTGGCGGATCAACAGGGGCTTTTTTTGCCAATAGCGACGCATGAAGGTCTCGGCGCTTAATGTGCCCAGCAAGGGGTGGGGCAAGGTCTTTTTCAAAGCGTTTCTCCAAACTGCGACAATTCTGCCCCATGAACATAACACCAGACTGCGTTGTCGCCCTGACATGGGTGCTTAAAGATGCCCAAGGGCAAATCTTGGATGAGCTTGATGATCCCGTGGAGTTTTACTTGGGCGGACACGATTTGCTCGAGAAAATCCAAGTGGCTTTGCAAGACCACCAAGTCGGCGACCAATTAGATTTGCACTTGGAGCCAGAGGAAGCCTTTGGAGACTTCAAAGAAGAACTTATTTTTTTAGAGCCGCGTCATGCATTTCCGGCTGTGCTTGAAGAAGGCATGACCATCGAGGGCCATGCACTCTCCCAAGACTGCAGTCCCGATGCACCCAAAGACGTGATCTATACCGTCACCGATGTGTACCCAGAGCATGTGGTGTTGGATGGTAACCATCCGCTGTCAGGCATGGCTTTGCGAATTGCACTCACCATCACGGGCGTCAGAGCCGCCACAGAACAAGAAAAAAGCCACGGCACGTGTGGCTCTGGTTTTTTCTCTGTGCCCACCCTGTCAGGCAACGACACGCTGCATTAAGGGCTTATTGCTTGCCTGTCGAGCCGTAGCCACCTGCACCGCGTTCAGTGGCGGCCTCAAATTCATCGACCAAATTGAACTGCGCCTGCACCACAGGCACGATCACCAATTGAGCGATGCGTTCCATGGGTTCGATGGTGAAAGCCACATCGCTGCGGTTCCAAGCGCTCACCATGAGTTGGCCTTGGTAATCGCTGTCAATCAAGCCCACCAAATTACCCAACACGATGCCGTGTTTGTGTCCCAAGCCTGAACGCGGCAATATCAGGGCTGCGTAATTCGGATCTTTCAAATGGATGGCCATACCCGTAGGCACCAACTGCCACGCATTGGGCTGCAACGTCAGCGCAACATCTAAACATGCACGTAAGTCCAAGCCTGCGCTGCCAGCGGTGGCGTAGTTAGGCAACATGCTGCGCAAGCGCTCGTCCATGACCTTCACATCCAACTTCATAGCTGATCCTTTGTGCTGATGCGACTGGCGATCTCAGCCATCAACTGCCTAGCCAGCGTCAATTTGGAGGCCAGCGGCAACTCTAGGGCGCCTTGCTCGTCAATCAACAGCAAAGCATTGTCGTCTTGGCCAAACGTGGCGGGGCCCAGATTGCCCACCATCAAAGGCACACCTTTGCGAACCCGCTTGGCCTGCGCCTGGGCTTGCAAATACTGGGTTTCCGCGGCAAAGCCCACGCAATACAAAGCGCCTGCTTGGGCACGGGTGCTGGACGCTACATCGGCCAAGATGTCGGGGTTTTCAACCCACTCAAAATTCGGCAGGCCGTCTTGCCCCTTCTTGATTTTTTCACCTGCTACTTCGGCAGGTCGCCAATCAGCCACCGCGGCGGTGGCAATGAACACATCGGCACGCTCAACGTGCGCCATGACAGCTGCGTGCATCTGCAGCGCAGAGCGAACATCTGTGCGCTCCACGCCAAAAGGGGTGGTTAAGCTAACCGGCCCTGCCACCACATGGACCTCTGCGCCAGCTTCATGGGCGGCTCGAGCCAAGGCAAAAGCCATTTTCCCGCTGGACAAATTGGTAATGCCACGCACTGGGTCGATGGCCTCAAAGGTAGGCCCTGCGCTGATGAGCACTTTTTTACCCTGCAAGACTTTGGGTTGAAACAAGGCGGTCAGTTCGTACAACAATTCATCGGGCTCAAGCATTCTGCCGTCGCCCACCTCGCCACAAGCTTGGTCGCCTTGCCCCACCCCAAGCACTTTGGCGCCATCTTGGCGCAGTTGCGCCATATTGCGCTGGGTTGCAGGATGCGCCCACATTTCTTTGTTCATGGCAGGTGCAAGCAGCAAGGGGACAGTGTCCACGGGCCTGGCCAAGCACATCAGGCTGAGCAAGTCATCGGCGCGGCCATGCAGAAGTTTGGCCATGAAGTCGGCACTGGCAGGTGCCACCAAGATGGCATGTGCATTGCGGGTAAGGTTGATGTGCGCCATGTTGTTGGGCTCGCGAGGATCCCATTGCGATACATAAACGGGCTGATTCGACAAGGCTTGCATCGTCACTGGGGTGACAAATTGGGCCGCAGCCTCGGTCATGACCACCTGCACCGTTGCGCCCTCTTTGACCAAGGCGCGGCACAACTCTGCAGCTTTGTAGCAAGCGATACCGCCGCTTAAGCCCAGCACGATATGTTTGTTGGACAGATCACTCATGGGGCGCAATGTAGCAGAGCCCCTATAATTTCGCATTACCACCTCTAGGGAGCCTAGGCCCTCCCCTCCCGACATGACCAAATTTGTCTTCGTCACCGGCGGTGTGGTGTCTTCCCTTGGCAAGGGAATCGCCTCAGCCTCCCTCGCTGCGATTCTTGAGTCGCGAGGCCTCAAAGTCACTTTAATCAAGCTCGATCCCTACATCAACGTTGACCCTGGCACGATGTCGCCCTTCGAGCATGGCGAAGTCTTCGTGACCGAAGATGGGGCAGAAACCGACCTCGATTTGGGCCACTACGAGCGCTTTATCACCACAAGGATGCGGCGCACCAACAACTTCACCACCGGTCAAATCTACAAAAGTGTTCTGGAAAAAGAACGCCGCGGCGACTATTTGGGTACCACCGTTCAGGTTATTCCCCACATCACCAACGAAATACAAGACTTCATCAAACGCGGTGCAGGTGTGGGAACAGCGGACACGGTGGATGTGGCGATTGTGGAAATTGGCGGCACCGTTGGCGACATCGAGTCCTTGCCCTTTCTTGAAGCAGTACGGCAAATGAGCTTGCGCATGGGCCCGCACAATGCCGCCTTTGTGCACCTGAGTTATGTACCGTGGATTGCTGCAGCCGGCGAACTGAAGACCAAACCCACCCAGCACACTGCCCAAAAACTGCGTGAAATCGGTATCCAAGCCGATGCCTTGGTGTGTCGTGCGGACCGGCCCATCCCCCAAGAAGAGCGCTCCAAAATTTCGCTCTTCTCCAACGTCTCTGAGTGGGGCGTCATCTCCATGTGGGATGTGGACACCATCTACAAAGTGCCACGTATGTTGCACGAGCAAGGCTTAGACGCACTCATCTGCGAAAAACTGCGCATCAACACCGCACCCGCATCCTTGAAGCGTTGGGATGATTTGGTACAAGAGGTAGAAAACCCCCAATTCGAGCTGCAAATTGCCATGGTTGGCAAGTATGTGGACCTCTCTGATAGCTACAAATCGCTGAACGAGGCTTTGCGTCACGCAGGTATTCACCACCATGCGCGGGTCAATATCGAGTACATCGACTCTGAAGGCCTTGACGCGTCCAACATCGCCCAGCTATCGCGCTTTGATGCGGTTTTGGTGCCAGGCGGTTTTGGCAAACGCGGCATTGAAGGTAAGGTTTGTGCGGCGCGTTTCGCACGCGAAGGCAAGGTTCCTTATTTAGGTATTTGCTTAGGTATGCAAGTCGCCACCATCGAATACGCCAGGCATGTGGCGGGCTTGACGGGCGCCAACAGCACCGAATTCGAACCCGACACCCCGCACCCCGTCATTGCTTTGATCACCGAATGGAAAGATGCCGATGGCAAGGTGCAAACACGCCATGCCAACTCCGACTTGGGTGGCACCATGCGCTTGGGCGAACAAGCCTCCAATGTCGCGCCACACACCTTGGCTCACCATATTTACGGCGACCATGTGAGCGAAAGACACCGCCACCGCTACGAGGCGAATGTGAATTACTTAGACAAACTCCGCCATGCAGGTTTGGTTATCTCAGCCTTGACCCAGCGCGAGCAACTCACTGAAATCGTGGAACTCCCCCAAGCAGTACATCCTTGGTACATGGGTGTGCAGTTTCACCCCGAGTTCAAGTCCACGCCTTGGGGTAGCCATCCCTTGTTCATCGCGTTTGTGCGAGCAGCCTTGACATACCAAACCGAGCGAAAAAAATTGAAAGTGGTGGCATGAGACTGTGCGGCTTTGATGCAGGCCTAGACAAGCCATTTTTTCTGATCGCAGGCACCTGCTCTATCGAGAGTTTGGACATGTCTTTGGATGTGGCTGGACAACTCAAAGACATTTGCATGGCTTTAGGCATCCCATTGATTTACAAAGGCTCGTTTGACAAAGCCAACCGCTCTTCTGGCAGCACCCAACGCGGCTTGGGGTTGGACGCAGGTCTGAAAATCTTGGATGAAGTGCGCAGGCAGTTGAATATCCCAGTGCTGACCGATGTACACGATGAATCTCAGGTCAAAACCGTGGCCAGCGTTGTCGATGTGTTGCAGACCCCTGCTTTTTTATGCCGCCAAACCGACTTCATCCGCGCCGTGGCGCAGTCGGGCAAACCCGTCAACATCAAAAAAGGCCAATTTCTTGCGCCTTGGGACATGAAAAACGTGGTCGACAAAGCCCGTGCAGCAGCACGTGAGGCAGGCCTGAACGAAGACAACTTTTTGGCCTGTGAGCGTGGTGTTAGCTTTGGTTACAACAATTTGGTGGCCGACATGACCAGCTTGGCCGAGATGCGCCACACGGGCGCACCCGTGGTGTTTGATGTGACGCATTCCGTGCAAAAGCCTGGTGGGCAAGGTACCAGCAGTGGCGGCGCTCGTGAGATGGTGCCAGTGCTGGCCCGCGCCGGTGTGGCGGCCGGTGTGGCGGGGCTTTTCATGGAAACGCATCCTAACCCTGCCCAAGCTTGGTCGGACGGCCCCAACGCTGTCCCCTTGAAACACATGCGGGCCCTGCTAGAGAGCTTGGTGGCGATTGACAAAGCCGTCAAACAAAGCCCGCTGCTTGAAAACCATTTTTCTGTTTAATTTTGTTAACCCATAGGCCTTGAGCCTGTTTCCCCTCTTGAAGAAAGTCAGAACATGAGTGCAATCGTCGACATCGTTGGTCGTGAAATTTTAGACAGCCGTGGCAACCCCACGGTGGAGTGCGATGTCTTGTTGGAAAGCGGCATCATGGGTCGCGCCGCCGTCCCCTCTGGCGCATCTACTGGCAGCCGTGAGGCCATTGAATTGCGCGACGGTGACCCTGCACGCTATGGTGGAAAAGGAGTCTTGAAAGCTGTGGAGTATGTGAACAACGAAATCACCCAGGCCGTGATTGGCTTGGATGCCAGCGAACAAGCGTTTCTAGACCACACCATGATCGAACTTGACGGCACAGACAACAAAGCCCGCTTGGGTGCCAACTCCATTTTGGCGGTGTCCATGGCGGTGGCCCGTGCGGCGGCTGAGGAGTCCGGATTACCCTTGTACCGCTATTTTGGCGGCATGGGTCGTATGCAAATGCCAGTTCCCATGATGAACGTGATCAATGGTGGCGCACACGCCAACAACAACCTCGATTTGCAAGAGTTGATGATCATCCCCGTGGGTGCGCCTAATTTTCGCGAAGCCTTGCGCTACGGCGCAGAAGTCTTTCATGCTTTGAAAAAAATCATGAGCGACAAAGGTATGAGCATTGCCGTTGGCGACGAGGGCGGTTTTGCACCCAATGTGCTTGGGCATGAAGCGGCTATTCAAATGATTTTGGACGCCATCAACAAAGCCGGTTTTACCGCCGGTGAGCAAATCGTGCTGGGCCTAGACTGCGCTGCCAGCGAGTTTTACAAAGACGGCAAATACCATTTGGAAGGTGAAGGCTTGGTGCTAGACGCGGGCCAGTGGACCGATATGCTTGCAACTTGGGTGGACAAATACCCCATACTCAGCATTGAAGACGGCATGGCCGAGGGTGACTGGGATGGCTGGAAACACTTGAGCGAGCGCCTGAACAAAAAAATACAGTTGGTGGGCGATGATTTATTTGTGACGAACACCAAAATCCTACAAGAGGGCATTGACAAAGGAATAGCTAACTCCATCCTCATCAAAATCAACCAAATTGGCACCTTGAGCGAGACCTTTGCCGCCATTGAAATGGCCAAACGCGCAGGCTACACAGCTGTCATCAGCCACCGCTCGGGGGAGACCGAGGACTCCACCATCGCCGATATCGCGGTGGGCACCAACGCTGGTCAAATCAAAACCGGCTCACTCAGCCGCTCCGACCGTTTGGCCAAATACAACCAGTTATTGCGCATTGAGGAAGACCTCGGTAGCATCGCCACCTACCCTGGCCGTTCAGCCTTTTACAATCTACGCCACTGAAACCGACCCGAAGTTGTACCCATGCGTCGTCCCGTCCCCATCTTTTTGCTAACGCTGCTGCTTGTTTTCCAGCTGCAGCTGTGGTTTGGGCGTGG
>CAMDIP010000047.1 GCA_945899335.1 Bordetella parapertussis | reverse complement strand
TGGCTACAATCTGCCTTCTTTTAACAGCCTCTGGATCTACACCATGAAACGCTGCACATCACCAAGGGCTCAGTCATGAGCCGCAAAGTCTTTATCAAAACCTTCGGTTGCCAAATGAACGAGTACGACTCGGACAAAATGGCCGACGTGCTGGGCGCTGCCCAAGGCTACGAACAAACCACCAACATCGACGAGGCCGACTTGGTGGTCTTCAACACCTGCTCGGTGCGTGAAAAAGCCCAAGAAAAAGTCTTCTCCGATTTGGGTCGGGTGAAACACCTGAAGAAAAAAGGCGTTCAAATTGCGGTCGGCGGTTGTGTGGCCAGCCAAGAGGGCGAAGCCATCATTGCGCGAGCGCCTTATGTGGACGTGGTGTTCGGGCCGCAAACTTTGCACCGTCTGCCTCAGTTACTCGACCAGCGTGTTGCTTTGAAAAAACCGCAGGTTGACATCAGTTTTCCCGAGATTGAAAAATTCGATCACCTGCCACCCGCGCGGGTGGAAGGCTCCTCGGCGTTTGTTTCCATCATGGAAGGTTGCTCCAAATACTGCAGCTATTGCGTGGTGCCCTACACCCGAGGCGAAGAAATCAACCGTCCCTTGGACGATGTGCTCACCGAAGTGGCGGGTCTCACCGCGCAAGGCGTGAAAGAAATCACGCTCTTGGGTCAAAACGTCAACGCCTACCGCGGCAGCATGGGCAACACCCCCGAGATTGCCGACTTTGCCTTGTTGATTGAATACATCGCCGAGATTCCAGGTGTTGAGCGCATCCGCTACACCACCAGCCACCCCAATGAATTCACCCAACGCTTGGTTGAGGTGTATGCCAAAGTGCCGCAGTTGGTCAGCCATTTGCATTTGCCGGTGCAGCACGGGTCTGACCGTATCTTGATGGCAATGAAGCGCGGCTACACCGCCATGGAATACAAGAGCACCATCCGCAAACTGCGTGCGGTGCGCCCCGACATCTCCATGAGTTCAGACTTCATTGTGGGCTTCCCAGGTGAGACCGAAGAAGACTTCGGCAAGCTAATGAAACTCATCACTGACATCGGCTTTGACGCTTCCTTCAGTTTTATCTTCAGCCCCCGCCCAGGAACGCCTGCCGCCAATCTGCCTGACGACACGCCGCATGAAGTGAAACTGCGCCGCTTGCAACACCTGCAAGCCACGGTGGAAGACAACGTACGCCGCATCGGCGAAAGCCGCGTGGGCACACTGCAACGTATTTTGGTGGAGGGTGCGTCGCGCAAAAGCGCTGCCGAGTTGATGGGCCGAACAGAATGCAACCGCATCGTCAATTTTGATGCGGGGCCCCTAGGTCAACGCTTGGTGGGTCAGATGATCGATGTCCGCATCACCGAAGCACTGCCGCACTCTTTGCGCGGCCAAGTGCTGGTTTCAGACTAACGCGGCATCCCAGGGAAGCCGCCGGGCATGCCTTTCATGCCACCGAGCTTTTTCATCATTTTCATCAGGCCACCGCCGCGCATTTTTTTCATCATGTCTTGCATTTGGCCAAATTCGTTCAATAGTCGATTGACGTCTTGCACCTGAACGCCAGCGCCAGCGGCAATGCGGCGTTTGCGTGTGGCTTTGATCAAGTCTGGCTTGGTGCGCTCTTTGGGCGTCATGCTGTGGATGATGCCTTGTTTGCGCAGGATGTCTTTTTCTGCTTTGTCAAAGTTCACCGCGCCCGCTTTGGCGGTGAGTTGGCTGGGGAGCTTGTCCATCAGACTCGATAAGCCGCCCATTTGTTTCATTTGCTGAATTTGTGCCAAAAAATCGTTGAGGTCAAAACCGTCACCGCTTTTCATCTTGGCGGCCATCTTTTGCGCGGCTTCAATATCGATATTGGCCGTCACCTGCTCGACCAAGGCCACAATATCGCCCATGCCCAATATACGCCCGGCATGACGCTCGGCGTCAAAGGCTTCTAAACCATCGATTTTTTCGCTGGTGCCTGCAAACTTGATGGGCACGCCAGTGATCTGCCGTACCGACAGCGCCGCACCACCGCGGGAATCGCCATCGGTTTTGGTCAGCACAATGCCGGTCAGGGGCAAAGCTTCTTTAAATGCCCGTGCGGTGTTCACCGCGTCTTGACCCATCATGGCGTCCACCACAAACAGTGTCTCCACCGGTTTGACTGCCACGTGCAAGGCTTTAATTTCCTGCATCAAAGCTTCATCAATGGCCAATCGGCCTGCTGTGTCCACCAGCAAAACATCGAAATAATGTTTTTTTGCGTAATCTAAGGCAGCCAACACAATGTCCACCGGCTTTTGGCTAGCGTCTGAGGCGAACCACTCAGCGCCAGCCTGCGCCGTCACTGTTTTGAGTTGCTCAATGGCGGCCGGGCGGTAAACGTCGGCAGAAACCGTCAACACTTTTTTCTTGCGCTTGGTGATGAGGTGCTTGGCCAATTTGGCGGTGGTGGTGGTTTTACCCGCACCCTGCAAACCCGCCATCAAGATCACTGCGGGAGGTTGTGCCGCCAAATCGATGTCCGCGACCCCCTCGCCCATGGTGGCTGCCAATTCTTTTTGCACGATGCCCACCAGCACCTGCCCAGGAGTGAGCGAGCTCAGTACCTCTTGCCCCAGGGCTTTGTCTTTCACGCGGGCAATAAAGTCACGCACCACCGGCAGCGCCACGTCGGCTTCGAGCAATGCCATGCGCACTTCACGCAGCATATCGCTGACATTGGCCTCGGTGATGCGGGCTTGGCCGCTGATCTGTTTGACCAGCTTGGAAAGTTTGTCGCTGAGCGCGGTTGCCATAGTTACGCCTGAAAGAAATCGGGGGGATGCGCCCTGAAGGGCTACAAGACGCTAAACTGTTGACATGATTGTATTCAGCGCATCGACCTTCAGCACAGTATGGGGTTTGGTTGCCGCTTTGGCTTATGCGCTGGGCGCGCTCTTAGGCGGCAGGCTTTCTCTCCAACAAAGCCGAAATTACCTTTGGGTGATTTCCCTTTTCCATGGCTTGAGTGTCTTGGCCAGCCTCATCCCCGAGCCCGACGCCACCCCTCGCTTTGGTTTCGCCCCCGCTTTGTCCGCCACCGCTTGGCTGGTGCTGATGGTCTACACCTTAGAACACCATTGGTTCCCCCAAATGAAAACCCGCTGGGTCCTTTCTGGTGCTGGCTTGGTGGCGGTGACTTTGCCCTTGTTTTTCCCTGGGCACGATTTACATGCCGCGGCCTCGCTGTGGCTGCCGCTTCACTGGGCGCTGGGTATGGCCTCTTATGCTTTATTTGCTGCTGCCGTAGTCCATGCGGGGTTGATGAACCGCGCCGAGCGTCAAATTCGCTTGGCAGAAGCTGACCCCTCTGGCTTGCCCCTGATGACCCTCGAGCGGCTGACATTTCGCTTTGTGCATATTGGTTTTTTCCTGCTCACAGCCACCCTTTTTGCGGGGCTTTTGTTTGGTGAACGTTTGTATGGGTCCGACAACGCCTTGCGCTGGGACCACAAAACCGTTTTATCGATCATGGCCTGGCTTACCTATGCGCTGCTGATTTGGGGACGCCTGGCCAGGGGGTGGCGCGGCCCCTTAGCGATTCGCTTGCTTTATTTGGGCTCGGCCATGTTGCTGCTGGCCTATGTCGGGTCGCGCTTTGTACTGGAAGTGCTGTTGCACAAAGTCCTGTGAAATACCTTATTTTGTTTGCCGTTCTCGGTGTGGTGCTTTGGTGGCTAAAAACGCAGCGCCGTGACAAAAACAACACGCAGGATGACGCGAGCCACTCGCACAAAGCTTTAAATATGGTGCGATGCGGGCATTGCGATCTGCATCTGCCCCAATCCGATGCCCAAGAGGGCTCACTTGGTTTTTATTGCAGTGCAGCGCACCGAGACGCCAAGGAAGGCTAGCCAATATGTCCGCTTGCTGGTCCAAGGGTTGGTACAGGTTTGCCAAGCATGTTCCCTCGCCCAACTTTGAACCCCGACCAACGGGCGTTTCAACTGATTTGCTGGTGATGCACTCCATCAGCTTGCCCCCAGGGCAGTTCAGCGGAGACGCCATCGAACAGTTTTTCACCAATACCCTTGACCATGACAACCATCCCTATTACGACCAACTTCGTGGCGTCAAGGTTTCTGCGCATTTTTTGATTCGCCGTGGCGGCGAATTAATTCAGTTTGTCAGTTGTGACGAGCGTGCTTGGCATGCCGGTGTGTCAACCCACTCAGGACGCACCAATTGCAATGACTTCTCTATTGGTATAGAGCTTGAAGGCACAGAAGGCGAAACTTTCAGTGCATACCAATACGAAAGTTTAATTTCTCTTTTGCCCATGCTCCTGTCTCAATACCCGATTTCTTTCATTGCAGGGCATGAACATATCGCGCCTGAACGCAAAAAAGACCCAGGTGAGGGTTTTACTTGGCGGTATTTGCAACACGGTGCAGGTCTGAAAGCTACGAACTTTCCTGCAGAGCTTGGCTTAATTTAGTAAATTCGCATTTTTTTCGCAAACACTACACGTAGTGTGTTGAAAAGAGTTTCGACCCCATATATAGTGTGGGGTAGTCACATTTTGTTTTTTGCTTGTTCTCAGAAACAAGCAGCACTTCACAAGTTAACCAAAGCATTCAGAACAACAGGAATTAAATCAAGATGCAAATTGCTTCCTCCTCTGCAGTCAGCACCAACTATGTCAACCCCGCTGACTTGACAGACGCCAACAAGTCCTCTGCGCTTCAGACCAACCTAAGCAACTACCAAATCATTCGACGCAATGGCGCAGTGGTTCCTTTTGAGCCTGCCAAAATTGCTGTGGCCATGATGAAGGCCTTTTTGGCCGTTCACGGCACGCAAGGCGCTGCATCCGCTAGCGTGCGTGAAACCGTTGACCAACTCACCCAAGCCGTTGTGCGCGCCCTCATGCGTTCACGCCCAGGTGGCGGCACCTTCCATATTGAAGACGTACAAGACCAAGTCGAGCTCGGCCTCATGCGCGGCAGCCACCATGAAGTTGCGCGCGCCTATGTTCTGTACCGCGAAAGAAGAACCCAAGAACGTGCAGCCCAAAAGGAGCAAGCGCTTCCCGCTGAACCCGTCTTGCATGTGATTGACGGCGGCAAACGCATGGTGCTCGACATGGCGCGACTGCGTGGATTGGTTGAAGCAGCTTGCGCGGGCTTGAATGCAGACATCCAAGCTGAGCCCATCCTCAATGAAACCATGCGAAACCTCTATGACGGCATTCCCATGGAAGAGGTGCACAAAGCATCAGTGCTTGCAGCGCGCACGCTCATAGAAAAAGAACCCGACTACACCTACGCCACTGCCCGCTTGTTGATGTACTCCATTGCAAAAGAAGTCTGGGGCAAGGAAGTCACCCAAGCCGAAATGGCTCAAAACTATATTGATAACTTCGCCAGTTGCATCAAAAAGGGTGTCGATAACGAACTCCTCGATGCCCGTCTTCTGCAGTTTGACTTACCTCGCCTAGCCAAGGCGCTCAAAGCCGAGCGCGATCTTCAGTTCGACTACTTAGGCCTGCAAACCCTGTATGACCGCTATTTTCTGCACGTGCGCAAGCAACGTATCGAGTTACCCCAGTCGTTTTTCATGCGCGTAGCCATGGGCTTGTCGCTGGGCGAGGTCAACCGCGAAGACCGTGCGATCGAGTTTTATGAAGTGTTGTCTTCCTTTGACTTCATGTCCAGCACACCAACTCTTTTCAACAGCGGTACTTTGCGCCCCCAGTTGTCAAGCTGCTACCTGACCACTGTGCCTGATGATTTAGATGGCATTTACGAGTCCATCAAAGAAAACGCCTTGCTCTCCAAATTCGCTGGCGGCTTGGGCAACGACTGGTCTCGAGTGCGCGCCTTGGGCTCTCACATCAAAGGCACCAACGGAGAGTCGCAAGGCGTTGTGCCCTTCCTCAAAGTCGTCAACGATACCGCGGTAGCAGTTAACCAAGGCGGCAAGCGTAAAGGTGCTGTCTGCACCTATTTAGAAACTTGGCACTTGGATATCGAAGAGTTCTTAGAGTTGCGCAAAAATACCGGCGACGATCGTCGCCGCACGCACGACATGAACACCGCCAACTGGATCCCCGACTTGTTCATGCGCCGTGTCATGGAAAAAGGCGAGTGGACATTGTTTTCCCCTTCAACCACCCCAGACTTGCACGATAAGTTCGGCAGTGAGTTTGAGACGGCCTATACCAACTACGAAACACAAGCCAAGCAAGGCCTGATTCAGCCGACCAAAACTTTGCAAGCGGCCGATCTGTGGCGCAAGATGCTGACCATGCTGTTTGAAACAGGCCATCCTTGGATTACTTTCAAAGACGCATGCAATGTGCGCTCACCCCAGCAACACGTTGGCGTGGTTCACTCCTCTAACCTGTGTACCGAAATCACCCTCAATACCAGCGACACTGAAACAGCTGTTTGCAACTTGGGGTCGGTCAACCTCATTCAGCACCTTAAACAAGGCGCAAACGGGCCTGAACTTGACCACGACAAACTCAAGCGCACCGTGAATACTGCCATGCGCATGCTCGACAACGTGATCGACATCAACTATTACGCTGTCAAGAAAGCCCGCGACTCCAACTTCAAACATCGTCCTGTTGGCATGGGCATCATGGCTTTTCAAGACAGTCTCTATGAAATGCGTGTGCCTTATGCGTCCAAAGCGGCTATCGAATTCGCCGACAGCTCCATGGAAGCTGTTTGCTACTACGCTTACTGGGCTTCCACAGAACTCGCTAAAGAGCGCGGTCGCTACTCCACCTACCAAGGTTCTTTGTGGGATCAAGGTATCCTCCCGTTGGACACTCTAGACATGCTGGAAAAAGCTCGCGGTGGCTATATTGAAGTCGACCGTAGCACCACCTTGGACTGGGAAGCGTTGCGTCAAAAAATCAAAATTGACGGTATGCGCAACTCCAACTGTGTCGCGATTGCGCCGACCGCCACCATCTCCAACATTGTGGGTGTGGACGCCTCTATTGAACCGTGTTTTGGCAACCTGTCAGTCAAGTCCAATCTGTCGGGTGAGTTCACCATCATCAACGCTTATTTGGTGAAGGATCTCAAACGCCTTGGCCTGTGGGACGATGTGATGGTCATGGATCTCAAACACTTTGACGGCTCTTTGCGACCCATTGACCGCGTTCCCCAAGACCTCAAAGATTTATATGCAACCGCCTTTGAAGTGGAAACCCAGTGGCTGGTCGAGGCTGCTGCGCGTCGTCAAAAATGGATAGACCAAGCGCAATCTCTCAATATTTACATGGCCGGCGCTTCAGGTAAAAAGCTTGACGAAACCTACAAGCTTGCATGGTTGCGTGGCCTCAAAACCACCTACTATTTGCGCACCACCAGCGCCACACAGGCTGAAAAATCCACTGTTCAATCCGGTTCGCACAATGCCGTGGCCTCTGGCTCTGGTTCGGGTTTGAGCGCCATGGAAATTGCTGCTGCAAGTGCGCGCGCACAAGTTCAAGCGCAAGCACCGGCAACCGATATCAAGGTGTGCGGTACTGAGGACCCCACCTGTGAGGCCTGTCAATAACAACACCTACTTTTTGCCAAGCGCATACAACCGTGTGCGTCGACGTAAATCAACAACAAAACCCGAGGGGAATGTGAATGATTTCTGTGAATTTCACATTTCTCCATTGATAATCAGAATGATGGAAACACCACTATGTTGACCTGGGAAGAAGAAGTACTGCCACTGTCGTCCGTTCCTTTACAAGGAAACATTTCGCCGCCGCCTGCGGTTGCCTTGCCCTCTCCCACCACTCGAATTCTTGACGATGGTGCTGTGGTGTCAGCCCCCCCATCCACCGCCGCACAAGCGCCTGCCCAAACGGCAGACAGTAGGCGAGTGAATGCTGCTGACAAGCGCATCATCAATGGTCAAACCGACGTCAACCAGTTGGTCCCCTTTAAATACAAATGGGCTTGGGAAAAATACCTTGCCACCTGTGCCAACCATTGGATGCCGCAAGAGGTCAATATGACCCGCGATATCGCCTTGTGGAAAGACCCCAATGGCCTGACCGAAGATGAGCGCCGAATCATCAAGCGCAATTTAGGATTTTTTGTTACCGCAGACTCACTGGCAGCCAACAATATTGTGCTGGGCACCTACCGCCACATCACAGCGCCCGAATGCAGACAGTTTTTGTTGCGTCAAGCCTTTGAAGAAGCCATTCATACCCACGCATACCAATACATCGTTGAATCTTTAGGGCTAGATGAAAGTGAAATCTTCAATGCCTACCATGAGGTTTCTTCTATTCGCAACAAAGACGAGTTCTTGATCCCCTTCATTGATGCGATCATGAATCCCCATTTCCACACTGGGACACCCGAGACTGACCAGACCTTGCTCAAGTCACTTATTGTGTTCGCGTGTTTGATGGAAGGCCTGTTCTTCTATGTCGGATTTACGCAAATTTTGGCCTTAGGTCGCCAAAACAAAATGACCGGTGCAGCCGAGCAATACCAGTACATCTTGCGCGATGAATCCATGCACTGCAATTTTGGTATTGATCTGATCAACCAAATCAAACTTGAAAATCCGCATTTGTGGACAAGTGACTTCAAGGCAGACATCATTGATCTGTTTCACCAAGCCGTTGAACTTGAATA
>CAMDIP010000046.1 GCA_945899335.1 Bordetella parapertussis | reverse complement strand
ATTGCCATGGGCCTGATCAAGGATGGCAACCGCTTTGCTGTGTTGACCGACATTTTGGGTGACGAAGATCATTTGGGCGACATGGACTTCAAAGTGGCTGGCACCACCAACGGCATCACTGCTTTGCAAATGGACATCAAAATCCAGGGTATCACTCAAGAGATCATGCAAGTAGCTTTGGCCCAAGCCAAGGAAGCGCGTATGCACATTTTGGGCAAAATGCAAGAAGCCATGGGCGAGGCCAAAACCGAAGTCAGTAACTTTGCACCTAAGCTTTACACCATGAAGATCAATCCGGAAAAAATCCGTGACGTGATCGGTAAAGGTGGCTCTGTCATTCGTGCGCTGACCGAAGAAACAGGTTGCCAAATCAATATCGAGGAAGACGGCACCATCACCATTGCCGCTACCGATGGCGCAAAGGCCGAAGAAGCCAAGCGTCGCATCAGCGAAATCACTGCAGAAGTAGAAATTGGCAAGGTTTACGAAGGCCCCATCACCAAGATTTTGGACTTCGGCGCCTTGGTGAATTTGTTGCCAGGTAAAGATGGTTTGCTGCACATCAGCCAAATCAGCCACGATCGCATTGCCAAGGTCACCGACGTTTTGGCTGAAGGTCAAATCGTGCGTGTGAAAGTGCTAGAAACCGATGAAAAGGGTCGCATCAAGTTGTCCATGAAAGCCTTACTGGACCGTCCTGAAGCACCACCCCAGCAGCATCACTCTGACGAGCAACCTCACCAAGAGTAAAGCCATGATGCGTAAATTGATTGTGGGCAATTGGAAAATGAATGGCAGCTTGGCTGCCAACCATGATCTGTTGACCGCCATCAATGCAGGCTTGGCTTCAAGTTCTTGCCAAGCAGCGGTTTGTGTGCCTGCGCCTTACTTGGCGCAGGTGCAACATCTGTGTACTTCGAGCCCCTTGCTTTGGGGTGCGCAGGACGTTTCTTCCTCTGATATCGGCGCTTTCACCGGTGAGGTGTCTGCCACCATGTTGCGGGACTTTGGTGTTCGCTATGCGCTGGTAGGGCATTCTGAGCGCCGTCAGTACCATGGTGAAACCGATGAAGTTGTCGCCCTTAAAGCTCAACGTGCTTTGTCTGCTGGCATAACTCCCATCGTTTGTGTGGGTGAAACACTTGCCCAGCGAGAAGCTGGACAAACCGCTGAGGCCGTCAAGCGCCAGTTGGCTGCTGTGATTCATACCAATGGGCACTGCATCAGCGAAATTATGGTGGCCTACGAGCCGGTGTGGGCCATTGGCACGGGTAAAACAGCTACGCCAGAGCAAGCCCAAGAAGTTCATGCCATGCTGAGGCACCAATTGGCAGCGGCCTCTGAGCATGCTGACAAGATTGCTATTTTGTATGGTGGCAGTATGAATGCATCAAACGCTGCAAGCTTGTTGTCTCAACAGGATATTGACGGCGGTTTGGTGGGTGGCGCTTCCCTTAAAGCGGCAGATTTTTTATCGATTGTGGCTGCAGCATCGCAGTAACTGATTTGGAGTTTTGATGAGCACACTACTGAACTTGTTAATGGTTGTTCAAATTTTGTCTGCGCTAGGCATGATAGGTTTGATTCTGGTTCAACACGGCAAGGGCGCGGACATGGGTGCAGCTTTTGGCAGCGGCACATCAGGCAGTTTGTTTGGCGCCAGTGGCGGTGCCAATTTTCTTTCACGCACCACAGCCGTATTGGCTGCGGTATTTTTTGTGTGTACTTTGGCGCAAGCGTATTTTGGTAATTTGCGTACCGCACCCACCTCCGAGGGTAGCGTGTTAGAGCGTGCTCAGCCAGTTACGCTCCCCACGGCAGCTGACCAAGTCCCTGGTGCTGTATCGCCATCCCCAGTTCCCAGTCCCTCAGCCCCAAGTTCTGTGCCTGCGCCTGCAGCCAACGGTTCTCCTGCGTCTCAAATCCCAGGGAAATGATTTTTTCTCCAATGGATATTCATACCTGTCACAGGGGAAAAAGACCTGTTTCGGGTTAAGATAATCGGCTTTTAGAGCCCGTCGCGAAAGCGGTGGGGCGGATTAAAAATCAGTCACGCCGTCGTGGTGAAATTGGTAGACACGCTATCTTGAGGGGGTAGTGGCGAAAGCTGTGCGAGTTCGAGTCTCGCCGACGGCACCATCATCAGCTTGTTGTCATGCTGGATTCAGACATTTTTGTCAATCCAGCTTACAAAGCTGCAACCTGAGATTGAAATGAGTCTAGAGCAGTATCTACCAGTCATGTTATTCATCCTCGTTGGCCTGTTGGTCGGCGTAGCGCCGCAGGCTATTGGCTATTTTCTTGGCCCCCAACGACCTGATGCAGCCAAAAATTCCCCTTACGAATGTGGATTTGAAGCCTTTGATGACGCTCGAAGTAAATTCGATGTACGTTACTACTTGGTGGCGATTCTTTTTATCCTTTTCGATTTAGAGATTGCTTTTCTTTTTCCATGGGCGGCATCGCTGAAAGAAATTGGAACCACAGGTTTTGTTGCGATGATGATTTTTCTGGCTATTCTTGTCGTGGGCTTTGTCTACGAATGGAAAAAAGGCGCTCTCGATTGGGAATAACTTATGTCACTTGAAGGCGTTTTCTCTGAAGGCTTCATCACCACCTCGTATGACTCGGTGGTGAATTGGGCCAAGACCGGCTCTCTTTGGCCTATGACCTTTGGTCTGGCTTGTTGCGCCGTTGAAATGATGCATGCAGGTGCAGCCCGCTATGACATCGATCGTTTTGGCATGTTGTTTCGTCCCAGTCCTCGCCAATCCGACTTGATGATTGTTGCAGGCACCCTTTGCAACAAGATGGCGCCTGCATTGCGTAAGGTCTACGACCAAATGAGCGAGCCTCGGTGGGTGCTTTCAATGGGTTCTTGTGCCAATGGCGGTGGCTATTACCACTACAGTTATTCTGTGGTCAGGGGTTGCGACCGTATTGTGCCCGTCGATGTGTATGTCCCGGGCTGCCCACCCACGGCTGAAGCTTTGCTATACGGCATCTTGCAATTGCAAAACAAGATTCGCCGTGAAAACACCATTGCCCGTGGATAGCAGTCCATGGCTTTGACTGTTTCAATCACCCAACTTGAAGACACTTTACGCAAAGTGTTTGCCCATCACTCGCCGGATTTAAAGCTTGCTTTGGGTGAAATCACCATGACGGTTGCAGCCAAAGACTATTTTGAAATTGCCCAGACCCTGCGTGACCATGCCGACTTGGCCTTTGAGCAACTGTTGGATTTATGTGGCGTCGATTACTCTGACTACAAAAACAGTGCCCCCTCGGCGTTTACAGAATTTCCTCGGTATGCAGTGACCAGCCATTTGCTGTCATTGACACACAATTGGCGTTTGCGTCTGCGTGTATTTGCGACAGACGACAGCATGCCAATTTTGCCCTCGCTCACTGAGTTATGGAATTGCGCCAATTGGTACGAACGTGAGGCTTTCGACCTGTTTGGTATTTTGTTTGAAGGGCATTTAGATTTACGCCGCATCCTCACTGACTACGGTTTCATTGGACACCCTTTCCGCAAAGACTTCCCAACGTCTGGTCATGTCGAAATGCGTTATGACGCAGAGCAAAAGCGTGTGATTTACCAACCCGTCACCATAGAGCCCAGAGAGATCACGCCTCGCATCGTTCGTGAAGACAACTACGGCGGTTTGCACTGATCGCATATGGCTGATATTAAAAATTACACATTGAACCTTGGGCCACAGCACCCCGCAGCCCATGGTGTTTTGCGTTTGGTGCTTGAACTTGATGGCGAGGTGGTGCAGCGTGCTGACCCGCACATTGGTTTGCTTCACCGTGCAACCGAAAAATTGGCTGAAAGTAAAACCTATATTCAAGCTTTGCCCTATATGGACAGGCTCGACTATGTGTCGATGATGTGCAATGAGCATGCGTATTGCTTGGCGATAGAAAGGCTGATGGGTTTGGACGTGCCTATCCGCGCTCAATACATACGCGTCATGTTCTCTGAAATCACCCGCATGCTGAACCATTTGATGTGGTTGGGTGCGCATGGTTTCGATTGCGGGGCAATGAATATTTTGATTTACTGCTTCCGAGAGCGTGAAGACCTGTTTGACATGTATGAAGCGGTTTCTGGTGCCCGCATGCATGCCGCCTATTTCCGACCTGGTGGTGTGTACCGCGATTTGCCCGACGCCATGCCGCAGTACCAAGCCAATAAAATTAAAAATGCCAGAGCGATTGCGCAGTTGAATGAAAACCGTCAGGGCTCTTTGCTTGATTTCATCGAAGACTTTACAAAACGCTTTCCCAAATACGTTGACGAGTATGAAACTTTATTGACTGATAACCGTATTTGGAAGCAGCGTACCGTGGGCATTGGTGTGGTCACTCCTGAGCGAGCCAAAAATCTAGGTTTCACCGGCCCTATGTTGCGCGGCTCGGGCGTTGCTTGGGATTTGCGTAAACACCAACCCTACGATGTGTATGACCAAATGGATTTTGATATCCCTGTTGGCAAAACCGGTGACTGCTACGACCGGTATTTGATTCGCGTCGAGGAGTTGCGCCAATCCAATCACATCATTCAGCAATGTGTGAAATGGCTGCGTAGCAACCCCGGCCCTGTCATCACTGACAACCACAAAGTGGCACCTCCTAGCCGCGAAGACATGAAGTCCAGCATGGAGGAGTTGATCCACCATTTCAAACTCTTTACCGAAGGATTCCATGTCCCCGAAGGCGAAGCTTATGCAGCGGTAGAGCATCCCAAAGGTGAGTTTGGTATTTACCTGGTCAGCGATGGCGCCAACAAACCCTACCGTCTCAAAATCAGAGCCCCGGGGTTTGCGCATCTCTCAGCCATGGATGAAATGACGCGTGGACATATGATTTCAGATACTGTGGCCATCATTGGCACCTTGGATATCGTGTTTGGTGAGATTGACCGATGAACATCCGACATATGCCCATCATTGAACCCCAGACTTTTTCTGCAGAGGTGCTGGCGCGTTTCGATAAAGAGCTTGCCAAATACCCCGCAGACCAAAAACAGTCTGCTGTGATTGCGTGTTTGTCTATCGTGCAACAAGTCCATGGCCACGTCAGTCCTGAAGGCGAAAAAGCTGTGGCGCAGTATTTGGGCATGCCCGTGATGGCTGTCCACGAGGTCAGCACCTTCTACAACATGTTCAATTTGAAGCCCGTGGGACGCTACAAAATCAATGTATGCACCAATTTACCGTGTCAGTTGCGAGGCGGTCAAAAAGCGATTCATTACTTGTGTGAAAAGCTTCAAGTCGAAGTGGGTGGTACCACGACCGATGGCTTGTTCACATTGCAGCCAGGGGAATGCATGGGCGCTTGTGCTGATGCCCCCGTTTTACTGGTCAATGACCGATCCATGTGCAGTTTTATGACCGATGACAAGCTTGATCAAATGATTGATGGTTTGCGTACTGCTATGAAGGAGCCGTCATGAACTTAGATCAAGTTTTGGCCCAATTCCAGTCTTCGGGTGCGCAATCCTGTTTCCATGGCAGACATGTACAGCCCCAAATTTATGCTGGCTTGGATGGTAAAAACTGGCGCCTGAAAGATTACGAAGCGCGTGGTGGTTACCAAGCTTTGCGTACCATTTTGGGTATGCACGGTGCTGAGGGTATGACCCAGGACCAAGTCATTGCCACCATGAAGGAATCAGGTTTGCGTGGGCGTGGTGGGGCTGGTTTCCCTACTGGCTTGAAGTGGAGCTTTATGCCGCGTCAATTTCCAGGGCAAAAATACCTTGTCTGTAATTCTGACGAAGGTGAGCCCGGCACTTGCAAAGACAGGGACATCCTAGAGTTCAATCCACATATCGTTATTGAGGGCATGGCCATTGCAGCTTATGCCATGGGTATTTCGGTAGGCTACAACTACATCCATGGTGAAATTTTTCAAACCTATGACCGGTTTGAAGAAGCCTTGGAAGAGGCTCGTGCAGCAGGTTATTTGGGCGACAAGATCATGGGCAGCCCATTCAATTTTCAGTTGCACGCAGCCCACGGTTTTGGCGCATACATTTGCGGCGAAGAGACCGCCTTGCTGGAGTCCTTGGAAGGTAAAAAAGGCCAGCCTCGCTTCAAGCCACCTTTCCCTGCGAGCTTTGGTGTTTATGGAAAACCCACCACCATCAACAACACCGAAACTTTTGCTGCTGTTCCTTGGATCATCCGCAATGGTGGCACTGCCTACTTGGCCTGCGGCAAACCCAACAACGGCGGGACCAAGATTTTTTCTGTCAGCGGCGACGTTGAGCACCCCGGTAACTATGAAGTCCCCATGGGCACTTCTTTTGCAAAACTGCTTGAACTCGCGGGTGGTGTGCGTGGCGGTAGACAACTCAAAGCTGTGATTCCAGGCGGTTCCTCTGCACCTGTGTTGCCAGCTTCCATCATGATGGACATCACCATGGACTATGACGCGATTGCCAAGGCCGGCTCTATGCTCGGTTCAGGTGCGGTCATTGTGATGGATGACACACGCTGCATGGTCAAGAGTTTGCAGCGTTTGTCGGCGTTTTACATGCACGAGTCTTGCGGGCAATGTACTCCTTGCCGAGAAGGCACAGGTTGGCTCTGGCGCATTGTTGATCGCTTAGAGAACGGTCAAGGCAAAGCCGCTGACATGGACTTGCTCGACAGCGTCGCTGAAAACATCATGGGCAGAACGATTTGTGCGCTGGGTGATGCTGCGGCCATGCCTGTGCGCGGCATGCTCAAGCACTTCCGCCCAGAATTTGAACACCACATCACGCACAAGACCTGCATGGTCTCTGCGTACACATAAGCGCGGCAAAGAACATGGTTGAACTTCAAATCGACGGCAAGACAGTGCAAGTCACAGAAGGCAGTGTGGTGATTCAGGCTGCCGAACAAGCAGGCACTTTCATTCCGCATTTTTGTTATCACAAGAAACTCAGCATTGCGGCCAATTGCCGCATGTGTTTGGTCGATATCGAAAAAGCACCAAAGCCCATGCCAGCTTGTGCAACGCCTGTGACGCAGGGCATGGTTGTGCACACCAAATCTGAGCGTGCCATCAAGGCACAAAAGTCGGTCATGGAGTTTTTGCTTATCAACCATCCGCTTGATTGCCCCATATGCGATCAAGGTGGCGAGTGTCAATTGCAAGACTTGGCTGTGGGTTATGGGGGCAGTGCTTCCCGCTACGACGAAGAAAAGCGTGTGGTGTTCCACAAAGATGTCGGCCCTCTCATCAGCATGGAAGAGATGAGCCGCTGTATCCATTGCACACGCTGTGTACGGTTTGGTCAAGAAATTGCAGGCAGCATGGAGTTGGGCATGTCGCACCGCGGCGAGCACTCCGAGATTGAAGCCTTTGTCGGTGAAACAGTCGATTCCGAACTGTCTGGCAACATGATTGATATTTGTCCTGTCGGCGCTCTCACCAGCAAACCATTTCGCTACCAAGCGCGCACTTGGGAGTTAGGACGCCGCAAATCCATCAGTCCGCACGACGCCACGGGTGCCAACCTGATCATGCAAGTCAAAAACCATCAGGTTTTGCGTGTGGTTCCGTTTGAAAATGAAGAAGTCAATGAGTGCTGGATTGCCGACCGCGACCGCTACAGCTATGAAGCGCTCAACGGCCCTGAACGCCTGACGCAACCCATGATCAAGCAAGGCGGCGAGTGGCAAACCGTAGATTGGCAAGTTGCTTTGGAATATGTCGCCAATGGTTTGCATGCCATCAAGGCTGACCATGGCGCCTCTGCTATTGCTTGCTTGGCCAGTCCACACAGCACCTTAGAAGAGTTGTATTTGGCTGGTAAATTGCTGCGTGGCTTGGGCAGTGACAACATCGATTCGCGTTTGCGTTCAGCTGATTTTCACCATGACGGTCATGTCAGGTGGTTGGGTACCAGCGTTGCATCTCTTTCTCAGTTGCAAAGGGCTTGGGTGATTGGCAGTGATATTCGCAAAGACCAGCCTTTGTTGGCACTGCGTCTGCGTCATGCTGCTCGGCATGGTGCTCAATTACATGCATTGACAGATACAACGCCAGATTGGGCTATGCCCTTGGTGCAGATGCAGGTGTTGCCAGCCTCGGATTGGCTGCAAGCCATGGCCGATGTGGCTGCTGTGGTGGCTCAGCACACAGGCATTGTTTCTCCTTTGACTGGAAATGCGCAATCACCCTTTGCGATAGCCATTGCCTCTTCACTCTTGTCAGGTGAACGAAAAGCCATTTTGTTGGGCAATGCGGTTGCCCATCATGTGCATTGTTCTGCTTTGCTGACGCTGGCCAATTGGCTTGCCAAGCAAACAGCTGCCACCGTGGGTTTCTTGGGTGAGGCTGCAAACACCGTGGGCGCACAAGTCGCCTGTGCTTTGCCGCTGCAGGGTGGTTTGCATACCCAAGCTATGCTGCATTCACCTCAAGTCAAAGCCATGGTCTTGCTCAATAACGAACCCGCTGACGACTGTGCCCAAGCGCATGAAGCGCTGAAATCCTTGGCGACCAAAGACATGGTCATTACCTTGTCGCCGTTCAAAGCCAATATGGCTATCAGCGATGTGCTGTTGCCTGTTTCTCCATTCTCTGAGACAGCAGGCACTTTCATCAATACCGAGGGCAGGGCGCAAAGTTTTCACGGCGTGGTTCGTCCTTTGGGCGAAACGCGCCCAGCTTGGAAGGTG
>CAMDIP010000045.1 GCA_945899335.1 Bordetella parapertussis | reverse complement strand
GCGCTTTGACTTGGGAGAGTAAATCCAAACCCGAACCACCGGGCATACGGATGTCACTCACCAGCACTTGGGGCTCTTCTTCGGGTGTCACCCCATCCAGTGCTTGCAGTACTTCACGCGGGTGGGTGAAACTGCGCGTGGGCAGGTCTTCTCGCATCAAGGCTTTTTCGAGCACGAAGCGGATGGACTGGTCGTCGTCAACAATCCAAATAGGTTTCATCGCGGTACTTCACCTTGTCATGCGCCACAGCGCTTTACTCTGGTCAGGGCAGTGGAATCAATATTTTGAAATCCGTGCGCCCTGGCTGACTTTCACATTCAATCAATCCTTGGTGCTGCTGCACAAAGGATTGCGCCAAATTCAACCCCAATCCCGAGCCGCCATCACGCCCAGAGACCAAGGGATGAAACAACCGTTCCCGAATGTCATCTGGGATGCCTGGGCCATTGTCAATCACATGCAATTCCAGTGCCAAGCGAAATCGTTTTTTCACAAAAGTGACCTGCCGTGCGATGCGGGTAGCCAAAATGATGTGCCCATCTCCCATGGCAATGCGGTCTTTTAGTGCCAGGGCCGCGTTATGGGCAATATTGAGTACGGCTTGAATAAGCTGCTCGACATCGCCTCGAAACTCGGGCAGCGAGGTGTCATAGTCTCGCCGCACCTGTAAACCCTTGGGAAATTCGGCCAAGATGAGGGTTCGCACACGCTCGCACACCTCGTGGATATTGACGTTGCCCACCACTTGCGGGCGTCTATGGGGTGCGAGCAAACGATCCACCAAGGTTTGCAAGCGGTCTGCCTCTCGCACGATGACTTGGGTGTACTCTGTCAAGTCACGCGAATCTAATTCCAGTTGCAACAACTGCGCCGCTCCACGAATACCGCCCAAGGGGTTTTTGATTTCATGCGCTAGATTGCGAATCAGCTCTTTGTTGGCCTGCGCCTGCTCCATTTGGCGCTCTTCACGGTCTTGGCGGGTCTGGGTTTCTTGGGGAAGCAACTCCACCAACACTTCATCTGGGGTTTCCGTACTGGCCACCACCACGTGTACCGCATAGGGCTCGGCACCTTGACGCTTGAGTTGGTCGTCAAAGCGCAAGGCGGAAAAATCGTGGCGTCTTGCACCTGCAATGGCTTGGCGCATCGCTTGAGCATCTACAAACAGTTCCGCTGCATCAGCTCCGTGCAGGCTGCGCCGCGACAACCCCATCACATCTTCAAACGAGGCATTGGCAAACAACACGCGGTCATCGGCTTTCACCACCAATACCAAGGTGGCTAACAAGTCGAGGGCGGCAAAGCGTTCAGCAGGCATGAGGAACTCAGGGCAATCGTGACAATTCGCGCTTCAAGGCAGCTTGGTCGGCGGCACAACGCTGGACAGTCTGAGTGTCAGTAGCGGCTTGGCAGCGCTGGTTCAAGCGCTTGAGCTCATAGCTCAAAATATCTTTGGCTTGCCCATCACGCTCGCGCTGATCGACAGCATCGACACGTGGTACCGATGGCTTGCCAACTGATGTAGGGGTTGCAGGCGCCACACCTGAAGAAGATACTGGCTTAGAAGGCTGTGGCACTTGGGTTTCTTCCAAAGTGCTTATCGTGACCGATTCACAAGACTGGTCTGGCTTGGGTTGGTTGGTATACAGGTCGCCGCAGCGCCACACGGGCACAGACAATTGATTGCCCATGGCAACCGTGCCACAGATACAACAAGCCAAGCCCCATAAACAAACCCATAGTTTCATACCTGCCAGTGTCCCTCTAACTGCCGATTGCTGTCATGCCAACTGTGCACCCGCGCACCAAAAAAAAGGACGGCGCTGGGCCGTCCTTTGGGTTGTGATCAACCTGTCTGGCTCAGAGCGAGTAGTACATGTCGAATTCCACCGGATGGGTGGCCATGCGAAAACGTGTGACTTCTTGCATTTTGAGTTCGATGTAAGCATCGATCATGCTGTCGGTGAACACGCCGCCTTTGGTCAAGAACGAACGGCCCTTGTCCAAATAGTCCAAAGCTTGGTCCAAGCTGTGACACACGGTGGGGACCAACGCGTCCTCCTCGGGTGGCAAGTGGTACAGGTCTTTGGTGGCAGCTTCGCCGGGGTGAATTTTGTTTTCGATACCGTCCAAACCAGCCATCATCAATGCGGTAAAGCACAGGTAGGGGTTGGCCATGGGATCGGGGAAACGCGCTTCAATGCGACGCGCTTTGTCAGAAGCCACATGGGGAATGCGGATAGAAGCAGAGCGGTTGCGGCTGGAGTAAGCCAACTTCACAGGCGCTTCAAAGCCAGGCACCAAACGCTTGTAGCTGTTGGTGGTGGGGTTGGTGATGGCGTTCAGGGCACGGGCGTGCTTGATGATGCCGCCGATGTAGAACAAAGCGGTATCGCTCAGACCTGCGTAACCTTTGCCAGCAAACAGGTTTTTGCCGTCTTTCCAAATGGACTGGTGAACGTGCATACCCGAGCCGTTGTCGCCAACGATGGGCTTGGGCATGAAAGTAGCGGTTTTGCCGTAGGCATTGGCCACGTTCCACACCACGTATTTCAGTTTTTGGGTCCAGTCAGCGCGCTCAACCAAGGTGCTGAATTTGGTACCAATTTCATTTTGACCAGCGCCTGCCACTTCGTGGTGGAACACTTCAACAGGGATGCCCATTTCTTCGAGCAACAACACCATTTCGGCACGCATGTCTTGGGTGCTGTCAACGGGTGGCACGGGGAAGTAGCCGCCTTTGACGGTGGGCCGGTGACCGCGGTTGCCGCCTTCGAGCTTGGCGCCGCTGTTCCAAGGCGCTTCGTATTCATCAATTTTGAAGAACGCGCCGGACATTTCATTGCCCCATTGCACATTGTCAAAAATGAAGAACTCGGGCTCAGGACCAAAGTAGGCGGTGTCACCAATGCCAGAGGCCTTGAGGTAGGCCTCGCCTCGCTTGGCGATGGAGCGGGGATCGCGGTCATAGGCCTTGCCGTCACCAGGTTCCAACACGTCGCATGACAAGACCAATGTGGGCTCTTGGAAGAAGGGGTCGATGAAAGCGGAATTGGCGTCAGGCATGAGCAACATGTCAGAGGCTTCAATGCCCTTCCAACCTGCAATAGAGGAGCCGTCAAACGCATGGCCTTCGGAGAATTTTTCTTCGTTGAACGCAGAAATAGGCACGCTAACGTGCTGTTCTTTGCCACGGGTATCGGTAAAGCGGAAGTCGACAAACTTGATTTCGTTGTCCTTCACGTCCTTCATGACGTCTGCGACGGTCTTGGCCATCAGTTTCTCCTGGAGAGGTTGGTTTGAAAAATTTGGGATCTACATTGTCCTGCATGATTTGTGCCACGCATCGCATAAGCCAATATTTTTCTTATACATACCAATTGATTACTTGATGCGGTTGGCTTTTCAAGCCTAGGCTTGGCAAAGTCTTTGAACGCATGGAAGGCTTATTTTGCACTTAAAAAGTGCAAAACTAAGATCGCACCATTTCAGGGCCTAATTTTGCACCAAATTCGTGCAAACCTAAAATAAGCTCAGGAAACGAAGCTTCGACATGGCCTGGCAGCCCTTTGACGCCCAATTCGATGTGCCTGCCAAATTCGGGGTGGTCAACACTTGGCAAGCTGAACACCTTGACGCCGTTGAACCGCGCCTCGATGGCTTCCATCAAAGGCGTGAGAGTGGCTTCCATAGCCCCCATGACGATGACCGATTTTTCGATGCGCAACACCTGATGGAAATGGGCGGCATACACGTTGTCGAGCACCCACGCCATCATCGGCCACGCCATCACCGGAAAGCCTGGTACAAAGTGCACCACCCCTTGGGCGCCTTGGCAGGTAAAACCGGCGATCTTGTTGAAGGGGTTGGGAATGATGCTCGCGCCTTTGGGGAAACGCCCCATGTTCAGGCGATGCATATTGTCTGGGCGGTCGGGTTCATAGGGCAAGCCGTTTTCCAAAGCCACCTCGCGGGTGCGTTCGCGTATCAGCACCTCGGCATCAGGATGCAGCACCAAGTCAAGCCCCAATGCTTTGGCAGCGCATTGACGCGTGTGGTCGTCGGGTGTGGCACCGATACCGCCACAAGAAAACACCACGCCGCTGTTTTCAAAAGCGCGTTGCAAGGTCGCGGTGATGCGTTCGGGGTCGTCGCCCACATAGTCGGCAAAGGAAAGACCCAAGCCGCGCTCAGCCAACAGTTCTATGCATTTGGCCAAATGTTTGTCTTGGCGTTTGCCAGAGAGGATTTCGTCACCAATGATGATGATGCCAAAGTTGGGGGGCAAAGTGGAGGATGTCATGCGCTCAATGCTAACGGCACAAACAACGCAGGGGAGGTTCATGCACACTCGCCATAATGACGACCTCAATACCCACAGGACACGCAGTGAAAAGAAGACATGTACTTGCCGCCCTTGCCGCGGGCACCGGCGTTTTAGCGATTGGCTGGGGCGTCATGCCTCCGCGCCAGCGCTTAAATCCTTCCAAACCTTTAGCCAGCATCGACAAAACCACGGCTTTGAACGGCTGGGTTCGCATTGGTGAGGACGACACCGTCACGGTGGTGATGAGCAAATCCGAAATGGGTCAAGGCGTGTTCACCGGCTTGGCAATGTTGCTGGCCGAAGAACTGGACGCCCGCTGGGACCAAGTTCGCTTTGAGCAGTCGCCCAACGACAACATTTACAACAACTTGACCGGTGTGGCAGATGGTTTGCCATTTCACCCTGACAACCAAGGCATGGTGAAAAGCAGTGCGCAGTGGTTGGTGCGCAAAGCCATGCGCGAGATGGGACTGATGTTCACCGGCGGCTCAACCAGCATCAAAGACCTGTGGCTGCCCATGCGCGAAGCGGGTGCAAGCGCACGAGCGATGCTCGTGGGCGCAGCGGCGCAGCAGTGGCAAGTACCCACCAGTGAATGCGATGTGAAAGACGGCGTGGTCTCGCATAGCTCGGGGAAAAAAGCCAGTTTTGGCGAATTGTCGGTAGCGGCGGCCAAAGTCGGCTTACCGCCTTCCATCACCCTCAAGCCTGCGGTGGATTTCAAGCTGATTGGGCAAAGTCTGCCGCGCTTGGACACCAACGCTAAAAGCGATGGCTCTGCCATGTTCGTCGGCGACATTCGTCCCAGTGGCTTGCTGTTCGCGTATGTGTGCATGAACCCCATCTTGGGTGGCAAGCTGCAAAGCTTTGACGACAGCAAAGCGCTGGTCATGCCTGGCGTGAAAAAAGTACTGGCCATCGACGCCTTGCATGGCACCAGCGCGGGGGTGGCGGTGGTGGCCACATCCACCTACCAAGCCATGAAAGCGCTCACGCAAGTGGAAATAAAGTGGGACAACGCGGCGTCTTCTGCATGGTCCAGCGACACCATAGCTGCAGAGCTGCGCAAAGCATTGGACAGCGACACGGGCTTTGCTTATTTCTCCAACGGCGACGCCGCTGACGCTTTGCAAAAAGCAACTCGCACGGTAAAAGCCGAGTACTACGCGCCCTATTTGGCACATGCCCCCATGGAGCCCATGGGCTGCACCGTGTGGTTCAAAGACGGCGAGGCGCAAGTGTGGGCGTCGACCCAAGTACCCGATTTGGCTTGCAAAGTGGTGGCCAAGCAACTCGGCATCGACGTGACCAAAGTGCAGCTGAACATTCCCATGCTGGGCAGCGGCTTTGGCCGTCGCCTCGAGATGGACATCATTGCCCAAGCCGCAGTTGTGGCAAAGGCCATGCAGGGCACACCGGTGCAAACACTGTGGAGCCGCAGCGAAGACATGCAACACGACTTCTACCGTCCCGCATGCATCAGCCGCTTCAGCGCAGGCTTGGATGCACAAAACCAATTGGTGGCGTGGCAAAACACCTCGGCCAGCCAAGCCATCGTGCCGCAAGTCATGGCGCGTTCGTTTGGTCTGCCAGGCGCAGGCCCTGACAAAACCACCGCCGAAGGTGCTTTTGACCAAGCCTATGAATGGCCGAACGCCCGCATTGCCCATGTGGCAGTCGACCTTCCGATTCCAGTGGGTTTTTGGCGCTCGGTCGGTCACTCGCACCAAGCGTTTTTCAAAGAAAGTTTTGTCGATGAAATGGCTTTTGCTGCAGGACAAAACCCCTTGGACTTTCGCTTAGGGTTGCTGAAAAACCATCCCCGCCACGCCAAGGTGCTGCAAACCGCCGCCGACAAAAGCGGCTGGCGACAAGCACCTGCGGTGGGCAGCGATGGCGTACAACGCGCATTTGGCATTGCTCTGCATGAATCGTTTGGCAGCATCGTGGCGCAAGTGGCCGAGGTGTCGGTGCAGAACAAGCAAATCGTGGTGCACCGCGTGGTGTGTGCCATCGATTGCGGCACTGCGGTCAACCCGATGCTGATTGCCCAGCAAATGGAGAGCTCTGTGGTGTTTGGTTTGTCCGCCGCCTTGTTTGGTGAAATCACCATCGATAAGGGCCGCGTACAGCAAAGCAACTTCAACAACTACCCTGTGCTGCGAATGCCGCAAGCACCGGTGGTGGACACCCACATCATCGAAAGTGATTCGCATCCTGAGGGCGTGGGCGAACCTGGCACGCCTCCCGTGGCACCTGCGGTGGCTAATGCAGTGTTTGCCTTGACTGGCCAGCGCTTGCGTCAACTGCCACTGCGTTTGCCCACCTAAGCACCCACTTGAAAGCACTCTTGCTGTGAGCACCCTACTCCCACCCCTGCCCTTGCCCGAGGGTGTGCGTCCTCGCCATATTGATACCGATCAGGGCCTGCGTATGCATTTCTTGGAAGCGGGCCATGAAGGGGACGTGACAGACAAGCCGCTGCTGCTTTTGCTGCATGGCTTTCCAGAACTGTCTTTCAGTTGGCGGCACCAATTGCCGGTGTTGGCAGCTGCTGGCTACCACGTGGTGGCCCCCGATCAGCGCGGCTATGGCCGTACCACGGGCGGGGACGACCGTTTTGATGGCGACTGGCAGGCCAGCCACATGCTGCAACTGGTGGCGGACGCGGTGGCACTGGTCCATGCCCTTGGGCACAAAACGGTGGCCTGCGTCATTGGCCACGACTTTGGCTCTCCCGTAGCCGCTTGGTGTGCGCTGACGCGCCCCGATGTGTTTCATGCGGTGGTGATGATGAGTGCGCCGTTTGCAGGGCCGCCTCCCAGCGCTAACGCACTGGCCGTCCACCAAAAAATCAGCGAAGTGGTTCATGGCTTGGGCAGCTTGCAGCCCCCACGCGAGCATTACCAGTGGTATTACTCTGGGCCACAAGCCAATGGCGACATGTGGAATGCGCCTCAGGGTTTGCAGGCTTTTTTGCGGGCTTACTACCACGTGAAAAGTGCCGATTGGGCGCCCAACCAACCCCATCCGCTTGACGGTTGGACCGCGCAGGCTTGGGCTGAATTGCCCGACTACTACATCATGGGTGCCAACGACACCATGGCACAAGCGGTCGCGCCTTTCATGCCTTCAAACGAAGAAATCGCCGCTTGCAAATGGCTGCCTGACACCGACTTGGCCGTGTATGTGGCCGAGTACCAACGCACCGGTTTTCAAGGGGGCTTGCAGTGGTACCGCTGCGGCACCGATGCTGCCATGTTCGCCCAACTGGGGCAGCAATGGGGAGGCCAAACGATTGACGTACCCTCAGCGTTTATCGCGGGAGCCTCAGACTGGGGCGTCTACCAAATGCCAGGCGCGTATGAAGCCATGCAAACCAAAACCTGCAGCGAGATGCGCTTGTGTCAGCTCATCCCAGATGCAGGCCATTGGGTGCAGCAAGAGCAAGCGCTAGAAGTCAACCGCTTGCTGCTGTCTTTTTTAAATGGACTGGCTTAGCCGATCAAGTCGACACGACCATTGGTATTCATGATGCCGGTAATCACGCTCAGCTTGGGTTGACGTTTGTTCACTTCCTTACGGAACATGTTCAATGCTTCCGCATGGGCTTCGGTTTCTTTGTCTTTGTCAGACACGGCGTCTGCACCAAACGCCAATTTGGCTGCGCCGCAATCACGGTGAGAAATGCCAATCACGCGCTTAATGTGATGCAAGGACACGGTGACATCCAGATTGTCCCAATAGGTGGCGTGCCAGCTGGCGAACTTGGGGTGAACCGCGCCGATGGGGCCACCGGCCATCACAAAGTGGCTGTAGTTGTCTTCGAGCTTGTCGCGGCTCACACCTTGGATCAAGCCCATGTACTGCCAGCTGAGGGTGGTGAAACGCGGGTCAATACAGTTGACCAACATGGCTTCGTAATTACCGCTGGCGGCAAAACTTTTGCTAGGCGCCATACTGGCCAAAGCCGCACCGGCCACGCCTGCCGCGCCAAGGTTCAAAAAGCCACGGCGATTCACGCCAAGACCAGAGCGCATAGACGAGGGTGCGCAACATGCGCAGGTGGGTGTCATCTGAGAAGAAGCGGCGGGCAGTATTTCGTAAGGCATGGGAAAAGCTCCAAAGGGTTAAAAATTAATAAATTAGTGGAATTTGACGTATCGGACGATTTTGACAAAAATTTAGCGGAATATTTTTATTTATTGAATTTCAAGCGCTAGTCCCTCTGTTTTTACGCCATAAGTTCATATTCATCCCCGCCACTACGCAGACTCTAAGCCTTCGGGCGAGGAGATGCGCAGCCAATTAACGCTTACCGTCAACACGCATTTGCTCCCCTATGGCTTGAATACCCTCTTCACCCTTGAATAAGGCCTCGGTGCCAAATGCCAAAAAAA
>CAMDIP010000044.1 GCA_945899335.1 Bordetella parapertussis | reverse complement strand
TGTCGCGATACACCTGCCCAATCGGGCTTGTCTCGCCAAGACAGATTGGTCAACCTGCAACATGCTTTCATGGTTAACCCAGATTGTTTGCCAAGTTTGCGCGGCTCTCGGGTGGTGGTGCTGGACGACGTCACAACCACCGGCACCACCTTGCTTGCCTGCACACAGGCCTTGCAGGCGGCGGGGGTAAAGCAGGTAGACGCGGTTGTACTTGCACGAACACCGGCTTAGCGCCAAGCCACAATGCGTACTTCACAGAAAGCCCGCATGTTTCATATCGTTTTGGTTCAACCCGAAATCCCACCCAACACCGGCAACATTATCCGATTGGCCGCCAACACCGGATGCAGCTTGCATCTGGTCGAGCCACTGGGCTTTTCCATGCAAGACAAACAAATGCGCCGAGCTGGCTTGGATTACCACGAGTACGCCAACGTCAAGAGCCACGCCAGTTGGCAGGCCTTTGTGGACGCCGAGCAACCCGTTGTAGCCCGCTGCTTTGCACTCACCACCCACGGCAAGGCATCGGTGTTTGGATGCGCTTTTCAGGCAAATGATTGGCTGGTGTTTGGCGCAGAAACCAGCGGTTTGTCAACCGAGGTAAGGGCTTTTTTTCAAGCCGTCAATATGTTGCGCTTGCCCATGCTGGCGGGGCAACGCAGCTTGAACCTCTCTAATGCCGTGGCCATCACCGTCTACGAAGCTTGGCGACAAAACGGCTTTGCCATAGCACCTTAGGGGTAGCGACGCACCAACGACTCGGCCACACACACCGGCTTGTCAGAGCCTTCACGCTCCACACTCACCTTCCAAGTCATTTGCATACCGTTGTTATCAATGGCCTCGCAGGCCAGCAAATGCATATGAGCGCGTAAGCGGCTGTTGACCGGCACTGGGGAAGTAAAACGCACTTTGTTCAAGCCGTAATTGATGCCCATGCGTGAACCTTTGATATCAAAAGCAGACTCAAAAAATTGCGGCAGCAAGGACAGGGTTAAAAACCCATGGGCGATGGTGGTGCCAAACGGGCCGCTTTGGGCTTTGTCGGCATCGGTGTGAATCCATTGGTGGTCGCCCGTGGCTTGGGCAAATAAGTTGATCTGTTCTTGCGTGACCGTCACCCATTCGCTGACGGCCACATCTTGGCCAACACAGGCCATCAAGTCTTGTAAAGCGTTGAATATTTTCATGAATCGACCTGCCTTGTCTGTCTGAAGGTGGCACAGTCTAGCGCCTCGTCGCAAGCGACCTGTTCGGCTCAACTAAAATAGATGATTTATCAAAATCAACTTACCAGCTATGAGCGCCTTTCTCGACGAAACCGTCTTATCTGTCCACCATTGGACCGACCGCTTGTTCAGCTTCACCACCACCCGCGACATGGCTTTGCGCTTTTCAAACGGCCACTTCACCATGATTGGTTTGCGAATTGACGGCAAGCCCTTGCTGAGGGCCTACAGCATCGTCAGTGCCAACTACGAAGAACACCTAGAGTTCTTAAGCATCAAGGTGCCCGACGGCCCCCTCACCTCTAAACTTCAACACATCCAAGTGGGCGACAAAATTGTGGTGGGCCGCAAACCCACAGGCACTTTGTTAATTGATTATTTGCTGCCTGGTAAAAACCTGTACTTGCTGGGCACCGGCACCGGCATGGCGCCTTATATGTCCATCGTCCGCGACCCCGAAACTTATGAACGCTTTGAAAAAGTGATTTTGGTCCACGGTGTGCGCGAGGTGAAAGAACTGGCTTACCACGACTACCTCACGCAAGAGTTGCCTCAGCATGAACTCTTGGGCGAGATGGTCAGCGCCCAAATGCTTTACTACCCCACCGTCACCCGCGAACCGTTTCGCCACCAAGGCCGTATCAACGAACTGATGGAAAGCGGCAAGTTGTTTGCGGACCTGGGTCTTCCCGCGCTCAACCCCGAAACCGACCGCATCATGTTGTGCGGCAGCCCACAAATGCTGAAAAGCCTGAAAACCTTGCTGGAAGAACGCCACTTCAAGGAAGGCAACACCACCACGCCTGGCGACTTTGTGGTGGAGCGGGCGTTTGTAGAGCAATAAGCCCTACACGCGCTCAATGATGACCGCAATACCCTGCCCCACGCCAATACACATGGTGCACAGCGCATAACGCCCGCCTGTGCGTTGCAGTTGGTTGGTGGCGGTGGTGACCAACCTAGCGCCTGACGCGCCCAGCGGGTGACCCAAAGCAATCGCACCGCCATTGGGGTTGACGCGGGGGTCATCATCTTGCAAACCCAGCATCCGCAACACCGCCAAGCCTTGCGCCGCAAATGCTTCGTTGAGTTCAATCACATCCATTTGCGCCAAGGTCAAACCGTTCAGCGCCAGCACTTTTTCAGTGGCGGGCGCGGGGCCAATGCCCATGATGCGCGGGGGCACACCTACAGTTGCCATGCCCACCACACGGGCACGGGGCGTTAAGCCATGTTTGGCTGCACTGGCCTCGTCGGCCAACAAAATCGCACAAGCGCCGTCGTTGACACCACTGGCGTTGCCTGCCGTGACTGTGCCGTCGGAGCGGACCACGCCTTTGAGCTTGGCCAAGGCTTCCATGCTGGTTTCGCGTGGGTGCTCATCCTTGTCCACCACCACAGCATCGCCTTTTTTTTGCGGGATGGTGACGGGCGTGATTTCTTGCGCCAAGAAACCGGCTTTTTGTGCGGCAACCGCCTTCATTTGACTGGCCAAAGCCATGCGGTCTTGGGCGTCGCGCTCAATTTTGAAGTCGCTAGCCACGTTCTCCGCAGTTTCGGGCATGGCATCCACACCATACATGCTTTTCATCAAAGGGTTGACGAAACGCCAGCCGATGGTGGTGTCATAAATTTGCGGGTTGCGGCCAAACGCTGCCTCTGCTTTGGGCATCACAAAAGGTGCGCGGCTCATGCTTTCCACACCACCGGCGATCATCAAACCAGCCTCACCTGCGCGAATGGCACGGGCGGCGGTGCCCAAGGCGTCCATACCCGAACCGCATAAGCGATTGATGGTGGCACCAGGAATTTCCAAAGGCAAGCCTGCCAACAGGCTTGCCATGTGCGCCACATTGCGGTTGTCCTCCCCCGCTTGGTTCACACAGCCATACAAAATATCGGTGACCGCTTGCCAATCCACCTTAGGGTTACGCGCCATCAAGGCTTTCAAAGGTACAGCCGCCAAATCATCGGTGCGCACACTGGACAAAGCGCCACCATAGCGGCCAAAAGGGGTGCGAATCGCGTCACAAATAAAAGCGTGTTTCATGTAAATCTCTGGTTAACAATACAAGCCATGTTCAATCCATCCCAAGAAGATGTCAGGCGGTTCTTCTGCCAAGTCTATGCCAAGCAACAAAACGAGCAATTGAGTGATGCTTTGGAAACGCTGGCCGGTTCATGGGTTGCGGAGCACCCCGAATACGCCACACACTTAGCAGACATCAATGCGGCGCTGGGCAAGCAGTTCAAGGGTGACGATGGTCAGTCCAACCCGTTTTTGCATTTGTCTATGCATGTCTCCATCAGCGAACAATGTTCCATCGATCAACCACGCGGCATTCGTCAAGCGGTGGAATTGCTGGCGGCCAAACGCAACAATTTGCATGACGCCCACCACGAGGTGATGGAGTGTTTGGGCACCATGTTGTGGGAGAGCCAACGCAGCGGACGTCCACCCGATGGTCAGGCCTACATTGACGCGGTTCAGCGTCGAGCCACCAGCGATTGAGGCTTTAGAAAAACAAAAACCCACCGAAGTGGGTTTTTTGGAGGGCTTGCAACTTATTTGCGGAATTTAGACTGAGGCACTGTTTTCAATTCGCCCTGCTGGCTGTTGACGTAAGCCGCCAATTGCTTGAGTTCAGCCAAGGTAAATTGTTTGGCAATGCCACCCATCACGCCATTGTTACGACCCCAAGTGGCTTGGCCGTCTTGTTTGTAGGATTTAAGGGCAACGTAGAGGTAATCTTTGTGTTGGCCTGCAATCTTGGGGTAACCAGGGACCATGGGTTTATTCAAATTCGCACCGTGGCAAGAACTGCAAGCACCCTTGGCAAGCAAGGCCGCTGTGCTGGCAGAGGCCTCGGAGGCTTTTTCAGGCAAAGTCACTGCATCGTCTTTGCCATGTGATTCGTAGTAAGCCGCAATATCGGCCATGTCTTTGGCAGTCAAAGAAGCAGCGATGCTGCGCATAGTGGGGTGTTTGCGGTCACCCTTTTGGTACGCCGTTAAAGACGAAACGATATAAGTTGCGGTCTGGCCTGAAATCATGGGTACTTTGTAGACCTCAGGGAAAGATGCTTGGTAACCTTTGATGCCGTGGCATCCAATGCACATGGCGATTTTGGTTTCACCGGCTTTCGCGTCCCCTGCTGCGTCTTGGGCATAAGCCACTGAGGTCACCGAGGCGACAAAAAGCATGAGAACCGATGTTATGAGCTTGGTCATTTTGGACAGACAATCATGAAAAGAAACTCCAAAGATTATATCGACGCGCTTTGTAAGCTCCGTGTCGGAAACATAAAAGGTATTGACCCATGAAATTTGCAGGAACCGATAACTACGTTGCCACCCAAGACCTGATGCTGGCCGTTAATGCGGCCATCACACTTAAACGTCCTTTGTTGGTCAAGGGAGAACCTGGCACGGGCAAAACCATGCTGGCCGAAGAAGTAGCGCAATCACTTGGGATGCCTTTGCTGCAGTGGCATGTGAAATCCACCACCAAGGCCCAGCAGGGCTTGTATGAATACGACGCGGTGAGTCGTCTGCGCGACAGCCAAATGTCTGATCTGGACGGCGGCGAGCGGGTAAAAAATATCGAGAACTACATTGTCAAAGGGGTGTTGTGGCAAGCCTTTACCGCCACTGAACCTGTGGCGCTGCTGATTGATGAGATCGACAAGGCTGACATTGAGTTTCCCAACGATTTGCTGCGCGAACTCGACCGCATGGAGTTTTATTGCTACGAGACCCGCGAACTGATCAAGGCTCAAACTCGCCCACTGGTATTCATCACTTCCAATAACGAGAAAGAACTGCCCGATGCGTTTTTGCGCCGCTGCTTCTTTCATTACATCAAATTCCCCGAAGCCGACACCATGCGTCAAATCATTGATGTGCATTTCCCCAACCTGAAAAAAGAACTGCTCGCTGCCGCTCTGAAAACCTTTTATGACGTGCGTGGCTTGCCTGGTTTGAAGAAAAAGCCCTCCACCTCCGAATTGCTGGACTGGCTGAAACTGCTGGTGGCCGAAGATATTCCCTTGGCAGCGCTGCAAACCCAAGACGATAAAGTGGCCGTGCCACCCTTGGTGGGAGCGCTGCTGAAAAACGAGCAAGACGTCACCTTGTTTGAAAAACTGGTTTTCATGCAAAGCCGTAACCGCTGATCCCTCACCATGAAACACTTGCTCGCACAAGGTCTTGGAGATGCCATCGGGTTTGTGGTGGGGGCATTGCTGGGATTTTTTGCCGGTCAGCTTTTGGGCTGCGATGTATTCGATGCGGGCTACAGCACCCGCAGCATGGTGGGGATCGCCATGGTCGGTTTGGGAGGGGGCATGGGATTGCAAGCCGCTCGCCGCTGGCTGCTCGGGAAAGCCACTGACGAGGATGCCCCATGAACCCATCTCAACCATCGAATGCTTGTTTGCCCATTGAAAGGGGCTTGCCATGCTGATTGATTTTTTCTACACCTTGCGCTCGGCCAAACTGCCGGTGTCGGTCAAGGAATACCTCACCCTTTTGGAAGCGCTGCAAGCCAATGTGGTTGGACCCAACAGCGACGCCAGCAGTATGGATGATTTCTACCACCTCAGTCGCATGATTTTGGTGAAGGACGAAAAGCATTTTGACAAGTTCGACAAAGCCTTTGGCGCCTATTTCAAAGGTGTGGAAATGCTGACCGACTTCACCGCCGATGTGCCGCTGGAGTGGCTTAAGAAGGCCCTTGAAAACGAACTCACACCCGAACAAAAAGCCGCTATCGAAAAAATGGGCTGGGACGAGTTGATGGAAACCTTGAAGAAGCGCTTGGAAGAACAAAAAGAGCGCCACCAAGGCGGCAACAAATGGATTGGCACTGGCGGCACCTCACCTTTTGGCAACGGCGGCTACAACCCGCAAGGCATCCGTATTGGCGGCAAGGGTGCCAACAAAAGCGCTATCAAAGTGTGGGAGCAACGTGCCTACCAAGACTATGACGACGCCGTTGAACTCGGTACGCGCAACATCAAAGTGGCACTGCGTCGCTTGCGCCGCTTTGCCCGTGAAGGCGCTGAAGACGAATTCGATTTAGACAACACCATCCGCAGCACCGCAGCGAATGCGGGTTACCTCGACATAAAGATGCGGCCCGAGCGCCACAACCATGTAAAACTGCTTCTGCTGATGGATGTGGGCGGCACCATGGACGAGCACGTGGCGCGGGTGGAAGAATTGTTCTCAGCGGTGAAAGGCGAGTTCAAACATTTGGAGTTCTTTTATTTCCACAACTGCGTGTACGACTTTTTGTGGAAAAACAACCGCCGTCGCTTTGCCGAAAAGTTCGACACCTGGGATGTGATTCGCAAGTACAACAAAGACCATAAACTCATCTTTGTGGGCGACGCCACCATGAGTCCCTATGAAATTTTGCAACCCGGCGGCAGCGTGGAATACAACAACGAAGAAGCCGGTGCGGAATGGCTGCAACGCCTGACCCACGCCTACCCCAAATTCGCTTGGATAAACCCTGAACCTTTGGGGGTATGGCAATACCGCCAAAGCATCAGCATCATCCAGCAGATGGTCAGCAACCGCATGTTTCCGCTGACCCTCAAGGGCTTGGAAGACGCCATGCGAATGCTGAGCAAATAATTCTTTTTCTCGTCATATTGCAAATCTAGATTGCAAGTCTTCAACACTTGGATTAATGCCGTGCAAAAACACTCTTCTCATCCGCTCAACAGACGAAACATTTTGCAACTCATAGGCACCAGCCCGTTGCTTTTGGCGGGTGGCTGTTTATTTGCGTTGCCATCCAAGGCGGCTGAAGGCAAGCCCTATGCAACAGCAGTCAAATTCAACGCTTCTAGCAACCCGTCCACTGTGGCGCAACGCGCATCCATTTTCACTGATGCCACCATCGACATCACCTACAGCGACAGCAGTGTCAAAACCGCCCAAGCCTTGAGTTTTATAGAACTCTTTCGCACCGGTGACACCCTGACAAAACCACCTGCAGCAGGCGGCGGCCAGATCCTCGCTGCGGGCTATACACGCCCTGATGGGGTCACCCCCATCTTGGACACCGATGGCAAGCAAATGTTTTCCGACTGTGTCGATGGTCAGTCCTTGATCAAGCTGTCCAAAACCGCAGTGCCAGATATTTCAGGCAGTGCCTTGTTTCTGGTGAATCAGTTTGAGTACAAATCGGTGAGCGCTGCGGGTAAATCCATGTATGGCAAATTGCCCTGCCCCATGACCATCACCACCTTAGAGCAAAACGCCAGCACAGGCGCTTTGAGCGTTAAATACCAGTATTCAGTTCCCACCGCTTCGGTACATGGCCTATGGATCACCTGCGGGGGCAGTTTGTCGCCTTGGAACACCCACCTCTCCAGCGAAGAGTACGAGCCCGATGCATGGCTGGTGATGCTGCGCAAAACCAAAGGTTCTGCTTTAACTTCTTCAGAACTCACCACTTGGCAGACGTCACAAATGTCCAAGGCCAACGCCAGCGTCTCCAGATTTTTTGACTTCAGTCGCAACACCCTTGACACAGCGTCAACCCCCGACACCCAAACCACGGCCAACCCCTACCATTACGGCCATTTGCCAGAAGTCACCGTTCACCCCGATGGCACGGGAAGCATCCAAAAACATTATTGTTTAGGCAGAATTTCTCGCGAATTGGTAGAAGTCATGCCCGACAACAAAACCGTGTTGATGGGCGACGATTACACGGGTGGCGCTTTGTTCATGTTCATCGCCAACACCGCAGGCGACTTGTCTGCTGGCACTTTGTATGGCGCCAAGATGACGCAAACCAGCGCAGACAGCGGGGGAACTTTCAAACTGAGTTGGGTCAAGCTGGGAAGCGCCAGCAGCGCTGAAATTAAAGCCTTGGCTGACACGCTTTCACCCCGCGACATTTTGGACGTTCGCTTCACCGACCCTGGTGCTGGCTACACCCAAATGGCTTTGGATGGTTGGGGTTACCAATGGGTGAAAGTGCAACCCGGCCAAGTCAAGGCGGCGGCGTTTTTGGAAACCCACCGCTATGCGGCTATCGCGGGCGTGACCATGGAGCTCACCAAGCTCGAAGGTGTGGCGGTTAACGCCAAAGACAAGCTGGCCTATTTCGCCATGTCGCGCATTGAAACCACCATGTTGGCTGGTAGCGAGCAAAACGCGACAACGCGTCCTGACGTCGACGATATTCAGCTCCCGTCCTTGCGGCCAGGCGCTGTGTACGCCGCCAAACTCAGCGGCGGACAATCCGACAGCGCAGGCGCTGCCATCAACAGCGCTTGGGTACCCACCGATTTCTACGTTCCCAAAGGACTGCTGGGAGAGAACGTCGCCACAGATGCAGACGGCAACAACGCCAACATCCTGAAAATTTCTCAACCCGACAATGTAAAGTTTTCTGAGACGATGCGTACTTTGTTTGTGGGTGAAGATGGATCGGGTCACTTGAACAACTACGTATGGGCTTACAACGTCGACTCTCAACAACTCTCCAAGCTTTTATCAACACCAGCAGGTGCTGAGTGCACAGGCTTGCAAGCGGTGGACAATATCAACGGCTTTGCCTATTTGATGACAGGCTTTCAACACGCTGGTGACTTGTC
>CAMDIP010000043.1 GCA_945899335.1 Bordetella parapertussis | reverse complement strand
GCATCAAGGCCAGGCAAACTCTCTGCGCCCGACCCTAAAACCCCGCCGGCGTTTTCGCTCAGGCTGGGGTAAAAAAACCATTTCGTCAAACCCTTTGCAGGGCCGCTCAGCACAGGCGAGGGCAGGCCATGGTTGCGCTCGGCCACGGGTTCGGCGCTGAAGTACTCTAGGTTGATCCACACCGGTACTTTTGCCCAAGCAGCCATGGCGGCTTGGTAGCCTTGTGGCAACTCGCAAGCAAAGGCTTCAATCACTACTTGCGCTGGTGCTTGATGCACGAAGGAAGCATGGTCATCTGGCCAAGCAAGCACCTCCACACCCTTGCAACCCTCTGGGGCCATCCATTGCAGGGCGCTGTTGTCATCCACATACAGCGTGACTTGCTTGCCCCGCTTGGCCAACTGCGCTGCCAGTCGCCAGCAAACGCCGAGGTCGCCATGGTTATCCACTACCTTACAAAAGATTGTCCAATGCTGTAGTAGGCTAGAAGTTGTCATGCCAAAAATCATAACCCTCTCAACATTGCATATCGTTTATGAAAATTGCTAGCCGTATTCTGTTGGTTGTCGCCTGTGTGATCGCTGCGGCATCGGTGTTGTTGGGTGCTTATGTGGCGCACATGGGCGAGGCACTGAGCCCATCGTCTTTGAAGTCTTTGCAGTCGGCTTTGCAAATGCAGCAAATTCATTCCTTGGCCTTGGCGGGGGTTTGTGCGCTGGCTCTGCTGCACATCACCAGCAAAACCTTGCTGTTATCTGCGGTCTTGTTCGCTGCGGGTTTGCTGATGTTCAGTCTCAACATCTGCCTGATCCACCTTGCTGGCATCACGGTTTTTCGAGCCTTAACGCCCTATGGCGGCATGGCGTTTGTAGCCGCTTGGTTGACCTTGGCGGCTTGGGCTTGGCGGCTTCGGTTGAACTGATCAGCGCTTGTCTTCTATGCGCGTGGTCGGCACTTCGCGCACCTCGGCCTCGATGATGTCTTCGTCTGGTCTGCGCCCTCGCATATGCTGCGCTGTTTGCTTTTTCCATTGCCTATAGCTGCTGAAAATCACCGCCATTTGTGGTTTTTGCCCCGTGATCAACCAGCGCAGCAGGCCCAGCACCAAACCCAGCAAGGAAAACAGCAACACCACTGACAGCAGCATGACTGCTATCAACAATAAAAAGATTTTTATCAACCAGTTCATGCTTTCATTCTCGCTGAGAACATGGGGTCAACCCTGAGGAGCTTTGGCTCTAAACTGTAAGACATTCTTTCAAGGACTTCACCATGCCAAAAGCCTATTTGTTAAGCGTCTACCAAGAAATCAAAGACACCGACGCTGTCGCTGCCTATGCCAAGTTGGCACTGCCAGCCATCCACGCCGGCGGCGGCACGTTTTTGGCCCGTGGAATGCCAGCTGCTGTAAAGGAAAACGGCAAGATGGAGCGTACCGTGCTGGTTGAGTTCGCTGACCTTGCCACCGCCATGGCGGTCTACGACAGCCCTGGCTACCAAGAAGCCTTGGTCGCTTTGGGTAAAAACGCGGTGGTGCGGGACATGCGCATCATCGAAGGCGTCTGAGCATGACCGCTTTGAGTCAGCGAGCCCAAAGTTTGGGCACAGAAAACGCGTTCGTGGTGTTGGCAGAGGTCAATAAGCTGATTCGTGAAGGGCGCAATATTATTTCGTTTTGCATCGGTCAGCCCGACTTTGCCACCCCGCAACACATACAAGACGCAGGCATTGCGGCCATCCAGCAAGGCAAGCACGGCTACACCCCTTCGGCGGGCATCCCCGAGTTGCGCCAAGCCGCTGCAGACTATTTTTCACGCACCCGTGGCATAAAGGTAGATGCCGACGACGTGGTGGTGGGCGCAGGTGCCAAGCCCTTCATTGGCTACACCATTCAGTCGGTCACCGACCATGGTGCTGGCGACGAAGTCATCTACCCCGTGCCAGGTTTCCCGATTTACGACTCGCAAATCAAAGCCAATGGCGCGGTGGGTGTGCCCATTTACCTGCGTGAGTCACGTAACTTTGGTTTCGATCCGCAAGAGTTGGCCGACAAGATCACGCCCAAAACCAAGCTCTTGATCCTGAACTCTCCGCAAAACCCCACTGGCGGCATCATCCCCAAAGCTGACCTTGAGGCGATTGCCGAGATTTTGCGCAAGCACCCCCAAGTTTGGGTGTTTGCAGATGAAATTTACGGCCAGTTGGTTTATAGCGGTGAATTCAACTCCATCGCCTCTTTGCCGGGCATGCAAGAGAGAACCATCATCTCCGACGGTTGCTCCAAAACATGGGCCATGACGGGCTGGCGTTTGGGCTTTACCGCCAACAAAAAGCTGGCGCCTTATTTCACCAACTGGATCACCAACACAGAGTCCTGTGCCTCCCACATCACCCAGTGGGCGGGTGTGGCGGCTTTGAACGGTCCGCAAGACGATGCACACCACATGCGCGAGGTGTTTTTGAAGCGTCGCAACCTGATTGTGAGTTTGCTGAACCAACTCCCTGGCGTGAAGTGCCAAAGCCCAGGCGGTGCGTTCTACGCTTGGCCCAACGTCACAGAAGCTTGCCGCTTGACGCGTTGCGCCGACTCCGAGGAGTTTCGCAAGCGCTTGTTGCTTGAAGCTGGTGTGGCGGTGTTGGCCGATATTCACTTTGGGCCACGGGTGCCAGGCGACGGCCAGCACATACGCTTCAGCTATGCGGCGTCTGACGAAGCCATTCATGCAGGTTTGCAACGCATGGGCGACTTCATCAAGAAAAACAGCGTTTAGCCCACGTTCATGTTCTGCCCACTGGTGCCGATCTATTGATGGTCAAGAGGTTCTCAAAGAACGTCTACCCACTTTGAAGGCACCAACATGGGCTACCTGATTTCGTTTTTACTCGGCATTTTTGTGGCCACCGTGGGTGTCAGCGGTGCGGCTTCTGTGCTGGATAAAGCCGTGAAAATCACCCAGACCTATATGAAAGAGTCTATCAAGTAGGTGGGCCTACTTCACTTGGTTTGACGCTGGACTTCATGTGCTCCAGCAAAAAGCGTGTGACGCTTTCCTCAGAAGTGCCTTTCCACCATGTTGATTCTCGCCAAGCGGTGAGGTCAATCATGGCCGACACCAGAAGCAATACAAACACCCCTGACACCATGCCAAAGATGCCGCCCAAAGTGCGGTGCGCTGGTTGCGGCCCGCTGCGGGTAAACAATTTGCGGTGCAAGACCACGGCTTGGTGACCCAAGAACAAGGTAACGATCAATGCGATAAGTGCGCCCATATCGTCACGCAGCGCCTCACCTGGGCCACCGAGGGGCAGCCAAAGGCCTATAGAAGGGCCGAGTTTCACGACGGCCACAAATGCGGCCACAAAACCCACCATAGAGAGGGCTTGGGGCAACCAGCCGCGGTAAGCGCCAATGCCAATGGAACAGAGGATGGTTGTCAAAAACAAACCATCTAACAAACTTAAGTCCCACATTTATATTATTTTCACAAAAGAATTCATAACGAGCTGTATCGTTATGAGCCATCTTAAGCGAAAAAAAATAATTGATTAAAAAATCATCAAAATCAACGAATTATGTTTTTGAGCAGCTTGTCGGGGTCCATGTTCATAGCCCCTTCAAACGTTGTGGCAAATTGTTTGGCTGCACGTATGAGCATTCGTGTGGGGACGCCTTGGGCATAAGAGATGGCGTGACGCGCAAACAGCACCGGCCCCTTGGCGCTTTGCCGCACTTGAAATTTTTGGTGTGTGAATTTTTCATTCACTTGGTTACAAAACGTCTCGACAGTTGCCAATGGGGTGTCCACACTGGTGGAGAAACCTTGGCCAATGAAGATCAGCTGCTTGGTGTCGTTGGCAACCCGCGTCCAAAAGGGATACATAAAACCGCGCGAACCGTAAACATCGCCATTTTTTTCCAATCGCGCATCTGTACGGTTGACGTTGTAAAGGTCGCACACCAATTGGTTGGTCACCTCTAAAGGTTTCCAAACCTTGATGTTTTCATCAGCCTTTTGGGCGCGTGACTCTTCAAACAACTCAAGTAACTTGGCTGACAAAACAGGTATTTGACTTTTCAGGTAACCACCAGAGCGCAAAGAGGTTTGCAAGGTGATTTGCAACTCATCAAATTGGGGTGCCTTGATTTGAATAGCTGAGGGGGACGTTTGGGAAAAAGACTCCCTGAAGTAGCGTTCGGGCTTGGGCATGAAAAAATCTTGGTACAGCTCGATATCTTTGACGAGATTTTCAATGTTCATGCCAAAGAAAAAGTGACGCAGATCTTTTTGCTCCATGACGTTGTCATAGAATATTTTGATGGCATCGACCAATTTTTCTTTGTTGTCTGGCGTGTCCATGAGTTGCATGCGTTAACTTTCCTCTTTTATGACGGTTTTGTAATGATTCTATTAAATTGGGAGCTGAAAAACCCGCTTCGCACTTCTAGTATCGACCCTAAAAGGGTAAGTTTGAATAATTTCTTGTGCTTTTTTCTTGAGGTTTGATGATGGTCAAAAGATCAGCGGTTTTCTGTGTGTTTTTGTTAGTAACTTTGGGTTTTGCTTGGGCTGATTTGTCAGAGTGCTCCAAGATTAGCAGTCCGGACAAAAAGAACTATTGTTTGGGCACCTATTCCGCCAGCGGCACCTATTGCGACAAGATCAAAAATGGCGAACTCAAACGCGATTGCATGTTCAAAGCCATTCGTTTGCAGCGAGATATTGCTTGGAAACCCGCCAAGCCTGCCCCCAAAACTGAGGAGTAATCCATTTCCAGTTCACTCAAGCAATGCCGGAGGCACTGATGCGCTTGTCTTGCAGCAGTTGGGCAAAGGCTTTGTAAGTAGCTTCTATGCCTTGGTCCAAGGGCATTTGGCCGTAGTCGCCAATGAAGGCTTTCAAAGGTTCATCCGATTTGTCCATGGGAAACGCCAGCGGCTCGCCTTTGATGCCCACTTGGGCGTCGGGTGCGATGGCTTTCAAAATGGCCATGCCTTCTTCCACTGAGGCGTAGACGCCATTCAAGTCAAAGACCGGTGCGCCCATGCGTTCTTTGGCCACGCTGCGAATGAAAGCACTGGCGGCCTCTGCTGCAAACAACCACGACACATGGCCGCTGAAGGGAATGTCGTAGGCCTTATGCGCCGCCGCAGCCAGCAAAGCCACGGTGGTTTTGGAGGTCATGCCTTGGTCGCGGCCCACGCCATACACCACCCCAGGTCGAATGCCCACGCTGTGCAAGCCGTTTTCTTCAGAGTACACCTTGGCGGTTTGTTCGTTGCAGTATTTGTAAGCGCCGTACAGCGTGGCCATGGCGCCGCCGTTTTTCAAAGCGCCGTAGGCCGCCACCGAGCTGGCGTAAGTTAGGCGCTTGATCCCTGCTTCCTTGGCGGCTTCAAATACATTGACTGTGCCCACCACATTCACCAAAGCGCCATCCACAGGGTTGGCGCGGCAAAACGGCACTTGAAGCGCCGCCAAGTGGATGATGGCGCGGGCCTTGCTGTGCTGCACCGCGGCTTTGACTGCGGCGGTGTCGGCGATATCGCCTTCGTACCAATGCACTTTTTTCAAGTCAGCTGGCGACATCAGCAGTTCAGGACGACGGGTATCAGCTTTCAAATCGAAAGCGCTCACGGGCACACCGGCATGGGTGAGCAGTGCCAACACCCAGCTGCCAATGCAACCTCCCGCGCCAGTGACCAACACGGGACCGTCAAACTCTGAGGCAGAAAGGGGGAAATGGTCAAGCATGGTTGTCTCCAGTGGTGAGGCCTAAAGCGCTTTGGCTTTTTCTCTGAGTTGAAATTTTTGTATCTTGCCTGTGGATGTTTTGGGGATGGCTTCGAAGATAAATGTACGCGGCACTTTGTAGCCTGCCAGCAAGGATTTGCAATGCGCTTGCAACTGCTCGGCGTCGACCGCGTGTCCGGTGTGCAACTCCACAAAGGCCAGCGGTGTCTCGCCCCACTTGTCATCGGGTTTGGCCACCACCGCGCAGGCCAGCACAGATGGGTGGCGGTACAGCGCATCTTCCACCTCGATGCTGCTGATATTTTCGCCGCCCGAGATGATGATGTCTTTGTTGCGGTCTTTGATCTTCATATAGCCTTGGGTATCGATCACGCCCAAGTCGCCCGAATGGAACCAGCCGCCTTCAAAGGCTTGCGCAGTGGCGCGGGGATTTTTCAAATACCCCTTCATGACGATATTGCCGCGAAACATGATTTCGCCCATGGTTTGCCCATCGGCGGGTGTGTCAACCAAACTTTGCGGGTCTTTCAGGGCCATACCCTCTTGCAAGGGATAGCGAACACCTTGGCGCCCATTCAGCAGGGCTTGCTCGTCCAAACTTTGCTCAGACCAATCGCTGCGCTTAACGCACACCGAAGCGGGGCCATAGACCTCGGTCAGGCCATAAACGTGTGTGATGTCAAAGCCCAGCTTGGCCATGCCCTCCAGCATGGAAGCGGGCGGACTGGCACCTGCCACCATGCCTTTGACTTGGTGTGTGACAGCCGCTTGCAAATGCGCGGGGGCTTGGATCAACAGGTTGTGTACTACAGGGGCGGCGCAGTAATGGTCTACGTGGTGGTCTGCCATGGCTTGCAATATCAAAGCTGCGTCGATTTTGCGCAAACACACATGCACACCGCCCAGCATGGCGATGGTCCAAGGAAAGCACCAGCCGTTGCAGTGAAACATCGGCAAGGTCCAAAGGTAGCGCGAAAAGTTGGGCATGTGCCAAGTCACCGCATTGCTGACCGCGTTGAGGTAAGCGCCGCGGTGGTGGGTGACCACGCCCTTGGGGTCGCCGGTGGTACCCGAGGTGTAACTCACCGCAATCGCGTCCCACTCGTCATGCGGCCCACCCAGTTGAGCCACGGGTGGGTGGCTGGCCAACCAAGCTTCGTATTCCATTTCGCCTAGGCGCTCACCTGCGCCGGTGTACTCGCTGTCGTCCACATCGATAACCCGCACATCGCGTTGGTATTGGCCGCGAAGGATGCCAAGAGCCTCCTTCATGGTGACAGAGAACTCTCGGTCGGTGATGAGAAGGCTGGCCTCGCAGTGGTTCATCTGCCAAGCAATCAGCGCGGCGTCAAGGCGGGTATTGAGGGCGTGTAACACCGCATTCACCGCAGGCACGGCGTAGTGCGCTTCCAGCATCTCGGGGGTGTTGGAGAGCATCACGCTGACAGTAAAGCCACGTTGAATGCCCGCTGCTTTGAGGGCATTTGCAAGGCGGGCGCTGCGCTCGCGCACCTGCTCCCAGTTGTAGTGGCGATCGCCGTGAACCACAGCGGTCAAGTCGGGGTAAATATCTGCGCTGCGCTCTAAAAAGCTTACGGGAGAGAGGGCCGCGAAATTGGCCGAGGTTTTGTCTAGTCCTTGCTCATAAATAGAGGTCATGGGTGTGCGTTGGCTTTAAGCCCACCAAGGGTAAAAGTCGGGCATATCGGTGGAGGCTTTGTCGGTGAAAACAGGGGCACGTTTTTCACGGAACGAGGCCACACCTTCTTTGCCACTGGTTTGGCTGGCGTAAAAGATAGCCAAGGAGTCCACTTGGTGCGCCTTTAAAGGATGGTCTTGCGCCGCGTTGCGGTAAAGCATTTGCCGCGTCAAGGCGATGGCCACCGGGCTGTGCGCCACTATTTTTCGTGCAATTTTGTAGGCTTCTTCCAGCAAAACATCAGCAGCGAAAACAGCCTTGACATAGCCTGCCGACAGCAGGGTGTCTGCACTGTGGATGTCGCCGGTGTAGCACCACTCCAGCGCGGTTTGCAAGCCCACCAAGCGCGGCAAAAACCAGCTTGAACATGCTTCGGGTGTGATGCCAATTTTGTTGAACACAAAACCGATGCGTGCCTTTTCTGAGGCCAAGCGGATGTCCATGGCGCATGTCATGGTGGCGCCTATGCCCACTGCCGCGCCGTTGATCGCGCCGATGATGGGTTTTTTGCACTCGAACATGGCAAGGGTGACCTTGCCGCCCGAGTCCCGCACCCCATCAACCATGGCGGGGTCATTCAGCTTGTCTTGCATGTCTTTCAACGTGGGCTGCAGGTGTTCGTTTAAGCCAAACACATTGCCCTCGATGCTCAAGTCCATGCCAGCGCAAAACGCTTTGCCCGCACCGGTCACCACAATCGCGGCCACCGCATCGTCGTTGCTGGCACGGTTGAACGCGTGAATCAGTTCATGCGACATCTCGACCGTGAACGCATTCATTTGCTCTGGGCGGTTCAGGGTGAGGGTAAGGATGTGATCGGCTACCTCGTAGCGCAGGGTGGTGTAGTTGGTCATGGTGAAAAGGATTTAGGCAAGGGTGGACATGTCAATCACGAAGCGGTATTTCACATCGCTTTGCTGCATGCGTTCATAGGCTTGGTTGATGCCGTTCATAGGAATCATTTCGATATCTGACAAGATTTGGTGCTGGGCACAAAAGTCCAGCATCTCTTGGGTTTCTTGGATACCACCCACCAATGAGCCGGCAATTTTTCGTCGACCCATGATCAGCGAACGCGCATTGAGTTCGGCGTTCATGCCAATCGTGCCGACGATGCACATGGTGCCGTCCACCTTCAAAAGAGGCAGGTAGACGTTGTAGTCGTGGTAGACAGGAATGGTGTTGAGCAAAAAATCAAACTGGTTGGCGCTGGCTTGCATCGCGGCGGCATCGCTTGATAGCAGCACCCCGTCAGCGCCCAAACGCAGTGCGTCTTGCGCCTTGTGGGCAGAGCTGGTGATCATGGTGGTTTTGGCGCCCATGGCGTGAGCAAACTTGATGCCCATATGGCCCAAGCCACCCAAGCCAATCACGCCCACGCTCATGCCCGCTTGGATATTCCAATGCTTGAGCGGCGAATAGGTGGTGATGCCAGCGCACAGCAAGGGTGCAGCGCCAGCAAGTTCCAAGCCTTCTGGCATACGCAACACAAAATGCTCGTCCACCACGATGTTTTTGGAATAACCGCCGTAGGTGAAGCCGCCTGGGTCGACGCTAGCGGCGTTATAGGTGCCGGTGACACCTTTGAGGCAATACTGCTCTAAATCGACTGC